>JBBKVU010000568.1:0-9035 GCA_037968595.1 Comamonas sp. | reverse complement strand
GCGGCATACTGCGCGATGTGCTGTGCAACCAGGTGCCGGTGGTGTTCCGCCGCGAGCTGCTCGGCCAGCGGACCCAGCGTCGGGTCCCGGGGCAGGGCGCGGCGCATGTCGTCCTGCGTCACCGGCCAGGCCTCGATGGAGATGAAATGCAGCAGCCGGGGGCGTGCCGGGTCGGCTTTCCATGCGGCCCAGGTGACGAGGAAGTTGAGCCCGAAGCCAAAGCCGGTCTCGAGAATGCGCCACTGCGCCGCATCGGCCCAGGCCGCGGGCAGGCCGCAGCCGGCGAAAAACACCTGGCGCGCCTGGTCCAGGCCGCCGTTTTCGCTGTGGTAGCGGTCGGAAAAACGTGGGCTGTAGGGCGTGCCGTCGGGCAGCCAGTCAATTGCTTCGGACATAGGGAGAAATCAGGCGGCGGCGTTCATTCCCAGCGCTGCTGATAGGAAAACGTCGGCAGCCGCCATTTGAAACGGATGGCCAGCAGGCGCAGCGCCAGGCCGCCCGCAAAGCAGATGGCGGTGCTGATGCCGGTGGCCACCTCGAAATGCTGCAGCAGCAGGAACAGCACGCAGACCGCAAGCGAGACGCTGGCGTACAGCTCGCGGCGGAACACCACCGGCACCTGGTTGCACAGCACATCGCGCAGTATGCCGCCGCTGATGCCGGTCAGCATGCCCGAGATGATGACCACCACCAGAGGGTAGTCGAGCTTGAGCGCCACATTGCAGCCGATCAGCGAGAAAGCGATCAGTCCCATGGCGTCGAGCAGCAGGAACAGCTGCTTGAGGCGCAGCAGATGGCGCGCGATCAGCGTGGTCAGCAGGCCGGCGGAAATCACCAGATAGACGTATTCGGGGTGCTGGGTCCAGCCTATGGGGAAATGGCCAAGCACCATGTCGCGTATGGTGCCGCCGCCCAAGGCGGTGACAAAGGCAATCACCGCGACGCCAAAGATATCCATGTTGCGCCGGCCCGCGGCCAGCGCGCCGGACATGGCTTCGGCGGTGATCGCCACGAGGTAGATCACCAGCATGGTGTCGATGGGGGAGGCCTGCGGCGGGATGGCGCTGAGAGAGGAAAGGGCAGAGGACACGCAAAAAGTCTCGGTGGAAACCGGCCCGTCCCCGACGGTGCCGATACGCCTCTCCCGCTGTCCCTTGTACCTGAGAGTTTGGGCGCTCCGGGCTGCATGCCAGGAGCGCTTGCCCCTTCGGTGAGTCGGCGGCGCGGCAAGCCGCGCCCTGACTGCTCTCCAGTTGGCGAACGATTCCTGCGGTTCCGGGTGCCTGAGCGATTATGGGAGTTTGCGCCTTCGGCGAAGGCGCGTTGAACGCCTTGCTCTCCCGCAGAAAGACGCGATTATCCCGTCCGAACCAGGGGCCGTCAATGGATGCGGCCCGGCGCGCGCTTTATGCCTCGGTCGGGGGCACGTAGCCCACGGCGGCGTCGGCACCACCGCCGAAGAAATGGTTTTCCATCTGGCGCGCCAGGTACTGGCGGGCGCGGGCGTCGGCCAGGTTGAGACGGTTTTCATTGACCAGCATGGTCTGGTGCTTGAGCCAGCCCGCCCAGGCTTCCTTGCTCACGCTTTCCCAGATGCGCTTGCCCAGCTCACCCGGGTAGGGAGGGAAATCCAGGCCTTCGGCTTCCTTGTCGAGCTTGATGCAGTGAACGGTACGTGCCATGGGGAAGATCCTTGTGCTGACTTCAGATGTTTTAGATATAACGAACTGAAATCTTATTGGTTTAAGTTTTGATGGGTCGGTTTCAGAATGCGTTCAGCAGCGTCCAAGCGCTTACCGCAACCTTTTCGAGGCCCAAATGACAATTCGCCGTCACTTTATCAAGTTTCCAGCCCTGCTCGCGCTGACTGCCAGCGTTGCACTCACGGCGGGTCCGGCCATGGCCCAGCCCTTGACACTGCTCAATGTTTCCTACGATCCCACGCGCGAGCTGTACGTCGAATACAACCAGGCGTTTGCCAAGCACTGGCAGGCCAAGACCGGCCAGGCGCTATCGGTCAAGCAGTCGCATGGCGGTTCGGGCAAGCAGGCGCGCTCCATCATTGACGGCATCGACGCCGATGTCGCCACGCTGGCGCTGGCCGGCGACATCGATGCGGTGGCCAAGAACGGCGGCCAGATCAATGCCGATTGGCAAAAGCGCCTGCCGCACAACTCTGCGCCCTACAGCTCGACCATCGTCTTCCTGGTGAAGAAGGGCAATCCCAAGGGCATCAAGGACTGGGACGACCTGATCAAGCCCGGCGTGCAGGTGATCACGCCCAATCCCAAGACCTCGGGCGGTGCGCGCTGGAACTACCTGGCGGCCTGGGAATTCGCCAAGCGCAAGTACGGCGGCGACCCCAAGGCCAAGGAATTCGTCGGCAAGCTGTTCCAGAACGTTCCCGTGCTGGACACCGGTGCTCGTGGCTCGACCATGACCTTCGTGCAGCGCGGCGTCGGCGACGTGCTGCTGGCCTGGGAAAACGAGGCTTTCCTGGCGCTCAAGGAATTCGGCCGCGACAAGTTCGACATCGTCGTGCCGTCGATCTCCATCCTGGCCGAACCTTCGGTGGCGGTGGTCGACAAGGTGGTCGACAAGCGCGGCACGCGCGCCGTTGCCGAGGAATACCTGAAGTTCCTGTATTCCGAGGAAGCGCAGGCGATTGCCGGGCGCAATTTCTACCGCCCGACGTCGGAAAAGGCCAAGGCCCAGTTTGCCAACACCTTCCCCAAGCTGACGCTGGTGACCATCGACCAGGCCTTTGGTGGCTGGGCCAAGGCCGACAAGGACCACTTCGCCGACGGCGGCAGCTTCGACCAGATCTACACCCGCAAGTAAGCGCATACGGCGCCGGCCACGCTCGGCGCCGCAAGGAGAGCCCCATGAACACCTGCCTCAAGCCTGCCGCCCGCGGCCTGGCGCCATTGACGCCCACACTGCAGCTGATTGCCATCACGGCCGCCAGCTGGAACCTGATTGCGCCAGTGCGCTCGCGCCAACGGGCGCGGCGCATTCCGCTGCGCAGCCTGGTTCGTTCCAGCATGGCGCGGCCCGGCGGCTGCGGCGCGGCGGTGGGGGCAGCATGAGCATACGCGGCGTCCACCATCTGCAGCTGGCATTTCGTGCCGGCAATGCGCCGGCCATGCGGCATTTCTACCGCGACCTGCTGGGCCTGAGCGAATTGCCGGGCGATCAGGCCGAAGGCGCGGCCTTGCACTTCGTCGCCGGCGAGCAGCGCATCGATCTTGTCGGTGTCGCGCAATGGCAGCCATTGCCCGCGGTCTCGCATCTGGCTTTCGAAGTGCAGGACCTGTCATCGCTGCGCGAGCGCCTGCTGGCCGCGCAGTTGCCGCTGGTGGAAAACCAGGGCCTGGCGGGCTACGCGCGCTTCTACCTCAAGGATCCGGCAGGCAACCAGCTCGAGTTTCTCGAAGCCGAGCCGCAGGTCAGCGTGCCGCTGGTGCGCGGGGAAAGCGCGCTGGTCGCGGCTTGAACCGACGCCGATTTCTCGCAAAGATGCGCGCGGGCGGCGCGCACGCCGCAATTCCTGCGGCCCGCAGACGCCAGAAGAAAAATAGGTCAGTGGCATGAATTTCCAGCAATTGCGTTCGGTGCGTGAAACCGTGCGCCGGGGCTTCAACCTCACCGAGGTCGCTCAGGCGCTGTATACCTCGCAGCCCGGCGTGAGCCGCCAGATCCGCGAGCTCGAAGAAGAGCTCGGGGTGCAGATCTTCGTGCGCGCGGGCAAGCGCCTCACGGGCCTGACGCCGCCGGGTGAAAGCCTGATGCCGATTGTCGAGAAGCTGCTGTTCGAAGCCGACAACCTGCGCCGCGCGGGCCTGGACTTCAGCACCAGCGACCAGGGCCGGCTGTCGATTGCCGCCACGCATTCGCAGGCGCGCTATGCGCTGCCGCAGGTGGTGCGCGATTTCCGCAGCCGCTTTCCGCAGGTCGTGCTGCACCTGCACCAGGGCTCGCCCCAGCAGGTGGCGCAGATGCTGCTCAGCGGCGAAGCCGACATCGGCGTGGCCACCGAGGCTCTGAGCACCCATGACGAACTGGTCACGCTGCCGTGCTACCGCTGGACGCACAGCATTGTGGTGCCGCCTGGCCATGCGCTGCTGGACATCGAGGGGCCGCTGACGCTACAGCAACTGGTGCAGCACCCCATCATCACCTATGAGCAGGGCTATACCGGGCGCGCGCACATCGACGAAGCCTTTGCGCGCGAAGGCCTGGCGCCCGACGTGGTGCTGTCGGCCATGGACGCCGACGTGATCAAGACCTATGTCGAGCTGGGCATGGGCGTGGGCATTGTCGCCTCGATTGCCGTCGACGCCGAGCGCGACCGCCATCTGCGCCTGCTGGACGCCGGCCATCTGTTTGAAGTCAATCTGACGCGACTGGGCCTGCGCCGCGGTGCCTGGCTGCGCGGCTATGCCTTTCACTTCATCGAGAGCTTCGTGCCCACGCTCACGCGCGATGTGGTGGCCCAGGCGCTGGAAGTCACGCGCAGCATCGACTGACAGCCGGGAAACATGGGGGAGAATTGCCCTCTTGTTTTCTGACGGAGCGCCGCAGGGTGCTCCGCTGCCGTCCATGCCGCGTTATTTCCTCTTTCACAAGCCCTACGGCGTCCTGTCCCAGTTCACTCCCGAGGATGGCGCGCGCTCGCTGGCCGAGTTCGGCCTGCCCAAGGGCGTCTATCCCGCGGGCCGGCTCGACAAGGACTCCGAAGGTCTGCTGCTGCTGACCGACGACGGCCCGCTGATCGAGCGCCTGCTCAATCCGCGCAACGAGAAACCCAAGACCTACTGGGCGCTGGTCGAGCGCGTGCCCACCGAGGAGTCATTGCAGCGCATGCGCGCGGGACTGCGTATCGAGGACTACCAGACCAAGCCCTGCGCCGCGGTGCTGCTCGATCCCCAGCCCGAGGTGCCGCCGCGCGATCCACCGGTGCGCCTGCGCAAATCGGTGCAGGATGTGTGGATCGAGGTCAGCATCGTCGAAGGCAAGAACCGCCAGCTGCGCAAGATGACCGCGGCCATAGGCCACCCCACGCTGCGCCTGGTGCGCCAGAGCATGGCGAATCTGCGCCTGGACGGGCTGGCGCCGGGCGAGTGGCGCGAGATAGTCCGCGCCGACATCCAGTTCTGAAGCTTATTGCGCGCCCGACACCTGGGCCATGAAGGTCGGACCGGTCTCGCCGTCGCGCCAGCCGGGGTAGGTTTCCATCACTTCGGCAAACAGCGCGGAGTCTATCCAGCGCTGCAGCCAGGCCTGCAGCGCGGGCCAGGGCTGCTCGGACCACTGGGCTTCGTCGATGCGCGCGAACTGGCGCACGAAGGGGCGCAGCGCCATGTCGGCGAGGCTGGGGTGCAGGCCAAACAGATAGCCGCTGTCGGTCAGCTGCTCATCGAGCGCCGCCAGCCAGGTCAGGGCTTCGGCCTGGGCGTCGTTGACTTCGGCGGCGCTGTAGCGCTCGGGGTACTTGCAGCGGTCAAGCGCGGGCTTGAAGCGGGTGTCCAGGTCATGGATCAGCGCCAGCATCTCGGCTTCGCTGCCTTCGGTGGGCGCGAGCCAGCCGTCGGGATCGTTCTGGCGCAGCGCCCAGAGCATGATTTCCAGGCTTTGCTCGATCACGCCGTCCGCGTTCACCAGCACCGGCACCGTGCCCTTGGGCGAGGCCAGCAGCAGGGCTTGGGGCTTGGCGCGCAGATTGACTTCGCGCAGCTCGCAGGCAATGCCCGCATGGGCCAGCGCCAGGCGGGCGCGAATGGCATAGGGGCAGCGGCGGAAGGAGTAGAGAACGGGCAGGGGCATGGACGGTGGAAGAATCTAAAGGCCGCCGATGATAGCGCTCTCTTCATTGGCGATTGTTGTGGGGGTTACACCCTTCGACAAGCTCAGGGTGAACGGTTGGTTTCCGTTCGGGCTGAGCTTGTCGAAGCCTGCTGCTACAGGCAAAGCTGTGGCGTGGGCAGCCACCCGTCGTCAGAGCTTTTTCACCAGCACCTGGCTCTTGCGGTCCCAGTTGTACTTGGCCTTGCGCGATTCGGGCAGCCAGTTCGGGTCCACGGGCTGGAAGCCGCGCTTGATGAACCAGTGCATGGTGCGCGTGGTCAGCACGAACAGGCTTTCCAGCCCCTGGTTGCGCGCGCGCTGCTCTATGCGCTTGAGCAGCTTCTCGCCGTCGCCCGTGCCCTGGCTCTTGGGCGAGACCGTGACGGCGGCCATTTCGGCGGTCTTTTCCTTGGGGTAGGGGTAGAGCGCGGCGCAGCCGAAGATCACGCCGTCGTGCTCGATCAGCGTGTAGTTGGTGATGTCGCGCTCGATCTCGGTGCGGCTGCGCTTGACCAGCGTGCCGTCGTTCTCGAACGGCTCGATCAGCTGCACGATGCCCGCGACATCGTCGGCCGTGGCTTCGCGCAATTCTTCGAGCTTCTCGTCGATGACCATGGTGCCGATGCCGTCGTGCACATAGATTTCCAGCAGCAGCGCGCCGTCGACCGCAAACGGCAGGATATGGCTGCGCTCGACGCCGGCCTTGCAGGCCTTGACGCAGTGCTGCAGGTAAAACGCGGTATCGGTGGGCTGTTGGGGCGCGGGCAGCTGGGCCAGCAGCGCCTGGGCGGTGGCCAGCGGCAGCTCGGTGTCTATGGGGTTGTCGTCGCCCGCGGGCTCCAGCGGGTGCTGGTGGATGCCGGGGACTTCGGTCAGGAAGATCAGCTTGTCGGCCTTGAGCTCTATGGCCACGCTGGTCGCGACTTCTTCCATGTTCAGGTTGAAGGCTTCGCCCGTGGGCGAGAAGCCGAACGGCGACAGCAGCACCATGGCGTCCATGTCCAGGGTCTGGCGTATCGCGTTCACGTCGACCTTGCGCACCAGGCCCGAATGCTTGAAATCGACGCCGTCGACAATGCCCACGGGGCGCGCGGTGACGAAATTGCCCGACAGCACGCGCACCGTCGCGCCGGCCATGGGGGTGTTGGGCAGGCCCTGGCTGAACGCGGCCTCGATTTCATAGCGCAGCTGGCCCGCGGCTTCCTGCGCGCAGTCCAGCGCCACGGAGTCGGTGATGCGAATGCCGTGCGAATACTGCGGCGCATGGCCCTTGGCCTGGAGCTGCTCGTTGACCTGGGGGCGAAAGCCGTGGACCAGCACGATGCGCACTCCCATGGCCTGGATCATTGCCAGATCCTGGGCAATGCTGGTGAGTTTGCCCGCCGCAATGGCCTCGCCGGTGATGCCGACAACAAAGGTCTGGTTGCGGAACTTGTGGATATAGGGCGCAACCGAGCGGAACCAGGGGACAAAGGTGAAGTTGAAGACGGTGGACATGGACGGGGCGGGCGTGTAAAGGCAAAGCCTTGGGCGGCAAATGTCGCATCATAAGCACGCAGCGCCCGCCTGCGAGGCGCAGGGCGAAGAAGTTGTCGGCGCGCATCAGTTGCCGCCAGAGTCCTGCGCCGGCCGGGAATAAATCAGCCAGCGCAAGCGCCGCGGGCGCTGGCTGCGGATAATGGCGGGCTATGCCTTTTTCCGATCCGCAGACCGCTGCCGCGCCGCGCGCGTACACCCTTGATTTTCCTGCCTCCCTGCCCGTGTCCACGCGGCGCGAGGAGATCATGCGCGCCATGGAGCAGCACCAGGTGATCATTGTCTGCGGCGAAACCGGCTCGGGCAAGACCACGCAGCTGCCAAAAATAGCGCTGGCGCTGGGCCGCGGCAAGTGCAATGCGCCGCCCGGCACCCAGGGCAAGCTGATCGGCCACACCCAGCCGCGGCGCATTGCCGCCAGCTCGGTGGCCAAGCGCATTGCCGAGGAGCTCAAGACGCCGCTGGGCGGCGTGGTCGGCTACAAGGTGCGTTTTCAAGACCGCCTGTCCAAGGACACCACGGTCAAGCTGATGACCGACGGCATCCTGCTGGCCGAAACCCAGACCGATCCACTGCTCAAGGCCTACGACACGCTGATCATCGACGAGGCGCACGAACGCAGCCTCAACATCGACTTCCTGCTGGGCTATCTGCGCCAGATCCTGCCCAAGCGCCCCGACCTCAAGGTGGTGGTGACTTCGGCGACCATCGACGCCGACCGCTTCGCGCGCCACTTCGCTTCCGCCGACGGCCCGGCACCCGTGATCATGGTTTCGGGCCGCACCTTCCCGGTCGAGCAGCGCTACCGGCCGTTCGAGGAAAGCCGCGATTACGGGCTCAACGAAGCGATTGCCGACGGCGTCGACGAACTGTGGGCCGGCGGGCGCGGCGGCGACATCCTGGTGTTCCTGCCGGGCGAGCGCGAAATCCGCGAAGCCGCCGACCACCTGCGCAAGCATCTGCAGCACCAGCCCGTGCTGCGCGGCGCCGAGGTGCTGCCGCTGTTCTCGCGGCTGTCGCAGGCCGAGCAGGACCGCATCTTCGAAGGCCACACCGGCCGGCGCATCGTGCTGGCGACCAACGTCGCCGAGACTTCGCTCACCGTGCCCGGAATCCGCTATGTGATTGACGCGGGCACGGCGCGCGTCAAGCGCTACAGCTTCCGCAGCAAGGTCGAGCAGCTGCTGGTCGAGCCCATCAGCCAGGCCGCGGCCAACCAGCGCGCGGGCCGCTGCGGCCGCGTGGCCGATGGCATCTGCATTCGTTTGTACGACGACGCCGATTTCCTCGCGCGCCCGGCGTTCACCGACCCCGAAATCCTGCGCAGCTCGCTGGCCGGCGTGATTCTGCGCATGAAGTCGCTGGGCCTGGGCGACGTGGTCAACTTCCCCTTCCTCGAGGCGCCCTCGGGCCGGGCGATTGCCGACGGCTACCAGCTGCTGGCCGAGCTCGGTGCGGTGACCGACCACGGCGACATCACGCCCATGGGCCAGGAGCTGTCGCGCTTGCCGCTCGATCCGCGCGTGGGCCGCATGATTCTCGAAGCGCGCGCGCGCGGCGCCGTCGCCGAAGTGCTGGTGATTGCCTCGGCGCTGTCGGTGCAGGACGTGCGCGACCGGCCCATAGACGCCCAGCAGCAGGCCGACCAGCAG
>JBBKVU010000567.1:0-8286 GCA_037968595.1 Comamonas sp. | reverse complement strand
AAGCTGTTCGAGCGCATAGGCGTGGTGGCTCCCTGGACTCCGGCCGTGATGGGCGAGCTGCTGCCCGATGGCGCGGCCCGGCGCGCAGGCCTGCGCGAGGGCGACAAGGTGCTGTCCGTGGGTCCGGTCAAGGTGGTCGACGGCCAGCAGCTGCGCGGCCTGATTCGCGCCTCGGTGCGCGGACCCGAAGCCATGGCGCAGGACTGGCGCATAGAACGCGATGGCCAGCCGCTGCAGCTCTCGGTGCGCCCGGATGCGGTGCAGCAGGGCGAACAATGGGTGGGCCGCATCGGTGCCTTTGTCGGCGCCGCACCCGAAATGACGCTGGTGCGCCGCGGCTTTCTCGAAGGCCTGCAAAACGGCGCGCAGCGCACCTGGGACCTGTCGGTATTGACCTTGCGCATGATGGGCCGAATGGTCATTGGCGAGGCTTCGCTGAAGAACATCAGCGGCCCGTTGACGATTGCCGACTATGCCGGCAAATCGGCCAGCATGGGCTTCACGCAGTACCTGGCTTTCCTCGCGCTGATCAGCGTGAGCCTGGGTGTTCTCAACCTGCTGCCACTGCCGGTTTTGGACGGCGGGCACCTGATGTATTATCTTTGGGAAGGCGTGACGGGCCGGCAGGTGTCCGAAGCTTGGATGGATAGATTGCAGCGTCTCGGCGTGGCTGTGCTGCTGCTGATGATGTGCATCGCCTTTTTCAACGATATCAACCGGCTTTTGGGCTAACTAATTTTGCCGAATTTGCCTAGCAAGTCGGCGGCAATTCACTCATGAAAAAACACATCAATCGCTTAGGCGCGCGTACCGCTTCGGCCTTGACCGCCATGGTTCTTGCGGCCAATGCCGCCTGGGCACTGGAGCCTTTCAAGGTACAGGACATCCGCGTCGAAGGTCTTCAGCGGGTGGAAGCGGGAACCATTTTTGCATCCATCCCCCTGCGTGTGGGCGATGATTACAACGACGAAAAGGGCTCGGCCGCGATCCGCGCGCTGTTTGCGCTGGGCCTGTTCAAGGACGTGCGCCTTGAAGCCAACGGCAATGTGCTCACGGTGGTCGTCGAGGAACGCCCGACGATTGCCGACGTCAATTTCGCCGGCACCAAGGAGTTCGACAAGGACACCTTGAAGAAGGCCATGCGCGACGTCGGCCTGGCCGAGGGCCGGCCTTTCGACAGCGCGCTCGCCGACCGTGCCGAGCAGGAACTCAAGCGCCAGTACATCAACCGCAGCCTGTATGGCGCGGAAGTCGTGACCACGGTGACGCCGATCGAGCGCAACCGCGTCAACCTGACTTTCACGGTGACCGAAGGCGAGCCGGCCAAGATCAACGAGATCCATGTGGTCGGCAACAAGGCTTTCAGCGAATCCACGCTCAAGGGCCTGTTCGACCAGGACACCGGCGGCTGGCTCAGCTGGTACACCAAGTCCGATCGCTATGCGCGCTCCAAGCTCAACGCCGATCTGGAAACCCTGCGCTCGTACTATCTGCAGCGCGGCTATCTCGAGTTCCGCATCGAGTCGACCCAGGTCGCCATTTCGCCGGACAAGCAGACGATTTCGCTGACGGTGAACATCCACGAAGGCGAGCGCTATGTGGTGTCGGACGTCAAGCTCGAAGGCAATTTCCTCGACCGTGACGACGAGTTCAAGTCCCTGGTCGCGATCAAGGCCGGCGAGCCCTACAACGCCGACCAGGTCACGCAGACCACCAAGGCGTTCTCCGACCACTTCGGCAATTTCGGCTTTGCGTTTGCACGCGTCGAAGCCGTGCCCGAGATCGACCGCGCCAACAACCGCGTGTCCATCGTGGTCAAGGCCGAGCCTTCGCGCCGCGCCTATGTGCGCCGCATCCAGGTCAGCGGCAACAACCGCACGCGCGACGAAGTGATTCGCCGCGAATTCCGCCAGTTCGAAGCCTCGTGGTACGACGGCGACAAGATCAAGCTGTCGCGCGACCGCGTCGACCGCCTGGGCTTCTTCACCGAAGTCAATGTCGAGACCCAGGAAGTGCCGGGCTCGCCCGATCAGGTCGATATCGTGGTCTCGGTGGCCGAGAAGCCCACGGGTTCGTTGCAATTGGGTGCAGGTTTTTCAAGTGCTGAAAAGATCTCGCTGTCGTTCGGTATCAAGCAGGAAAACGTCTTCGGGTCGGGTAACTATCTGGGTATTGATGTAAATACCAGTAAATATCGCCGTACCCTGGTGTTGAGCACCACCGATCCTTATTTCACCAAGGAAGGCATCTCGCGCACGCTGGATGTCTACTACCGCACCGACAAGCCCTATGAAGACCAGGGCGGCAACTACGAACTCGTCACGGCCGGTACGGGCGTGCGTTTCGGCGTGCCGTTCAGCGAACTCGACACGGTGTTCTTCGGCGCGGGCCTGGAGCAGACCCGCATCAAGCCGGGCACCAACATTCCTGCGGCCTATCTGGCCTATGGCGACACCTATGGCTATACCAGCACGGCCGTGCCGCTGACCATAGGTTGGTCGCGCGACAGCCGCGACAGCGCGCTGGCCCCCAACGACGGCCGCTATCAGCGCCTCAACACCGACTGGTCGGTGGCCGGCGACGCGCGTTACGTGCGTGCCAACTACCAGATCCAGCAGTACGTGCCGCTGAGCAAGAAGTTCACGCTGGCCTTCAACGGCGAGCTGGGCTGGGGCAAGGGCCTCAACGGTCGTCCGTTCCCGGTCTTCAAGAACTTCTACTCGGGTGGCCTGGGTTCGGTGCGCGGTTTCGACCAGGGCACTCTGGGCCCGCGTGACGTGATCGGTTCGTCGCTGGGCGGCCCGAAGAAAGTCACGTTGAATGCCGAGTTCATGGCACCGCTGCCAGGCGCCGGCAATGACAAAACTTTGCGTGTGTTCACCTTTGTTGACGTCGGTAATGTGTTTGGCGACCGCGAAACGGTCGACTTCTCGATGATGCGGGCTTCAGCCGGCATTGGCTTGAGCTGGATTTCCCCGCTGGGGCCATTGCGCTTGGCGTATGCTCATCCCGTGCGTAAATTCGCTGGGGATAAAATCCAGAAACTTCAATTCCAAATCGGAACGTCCTTCTAATGAAATCACTCTCTCGCCAAATCTCTCTGGCCGTGCTGATGGGCACCATGGCTCTGGCTGCGCATGCGCAAGAATTCAAGGCCGGGTTTGTCAATACGGACCGTATCTTCCGCGAAGCCACCACGGCCAAGGCCGCACAGGCCAAGCTCGAGGCAGAATTCTCCAAGCGCGAAAAGGACCTCGTGGATGCGGGCAATACGCTCAAGACCGCTTCGGACAAGTTCGAGCGTGAAGCACCTACGCTGTCGGAATCGCAGCGCACCGCCCGCCAGCGTCAGCTGGTCGACCAGGACCGCGAATTCCAGCGCAAGCGCCGCGAATTCCAGGAAGACCTGAACTCGCGCAAGAACGAAGAACTGTCGCAAGTGCTCGAGCGCGCCAACCGCGTGGTCAAGACCGTTGCCGAAGCCGAAAAGTACGACGTGATCCTGCAGGAAGCCGTCTACATCAACCCCAAGCATGACATCACCGACAAGGTGCTCAAGGCGCTCAACGCCGCGAAGTAATCGGCTGTTGAAGACGTACAGACAGTGAGCTTGTTACTCGGGCAAATTGTGGGTGCGCTGGGGGGAACGCTGGAGCTGGCGGGCAGCGATACGGAAATTTTCCGCATTGCTCCGCTGGACTCCGCAGGCGCAGGAGACCTGAGTTTCCTGAGCAATCCACGCTACCAGCAGCAACTGGCCGCCTCCAAGGCGGCCTGTGTCATTGTGGCGCCCGCGATGCGGGAAGCTGCAATGCAACGCGGCGCGTGCATCGTCACGCCCGATCCCTATGTGTATTTCGCGCGCGCGACCCAGCTGTGGAAGCGCCTGCACGAGCGCGCGCTGCCCAGCGGCGTGCATCCCAGCGCGGTGGTCGATCCGCAGGCGCAGATCGATCCCACGGCCTATGTCGGCCCGCTGTGCGTGGTCGAGCGCGGCGCGCGCATCGGTGCGGGCACGGTGCTCAAGTCGCGCGTCACGGTGGGCGAGAACTGCATCGTGGGGGCGCGCTGCCTGCTGCATTCGGGCGTGGTGCTGGGCTCCGACGGCTTCGGCTTCGCTCCCGAGCGCGGAACCTGGGTGAAAATCGAGCAGCTCGGTGCGGTACGCATCGGCGACGACGTGGAAATTGGTGCCAATACCTGCGTGGATCGCGGCGCGCTCGATGACACTGTGATTGAAAACGGCGTGAAGCTGGATAATCTCGTCCAGATCGGACACAACGTCCATGTCGGACAGCATGTCGCCATGGCCGGGTGCGTGGGCGTGGCGGGCAGCGCGCAGATCGGTGCGCACTGCACCGTCGGCGGCGGCGCCATCGTTCTCGGGCATTTGCAATTGGCCGAAAATGTACATATCTCGGCGGCGACTGTGGTGACGCGTTCTTTGAACAAGCCCGGCGTCTATACAGGAATGTTTCCTGTCGATGAAAACAACAAATGGGAAAAAAATGCTGCCACTCTGAAGCAGCTGCACAGCTTGCGCGAGCGCATCAAGGCGCTTGAGCAGCAGCAGCCGCAGGGCAGCAAGAACGGAACGCAATGATGGATATCCACGCAATTCTCAAGCAACTGCCCCACCGCTACCCGTTTCTGCTGGTGGACAAGGTGCTGGAGCTCGAGAGCAACCAACGTATCAAGGCGATCAAGAACGTCACGTTCAACGAGCCTTACTTCCAGGGCCATTTCCCTGGTCGCCCCGTGATGCCCGGCGTGCTGATGCTCGAAGCATTGGCCCAGGCCGCGGGTCTGCTGGCGTTTGACGCCATGGGCAAGGTGCCGGATGAAAACAACATCTACTATTTCGTCGGCATCGACGCCGCGCGCTTCAAGCGACCGGTAGAGCCAGGTGATCAACTGGTGCTTGAAATCACCATCGACCGCGTGCGCGGCGGCATCTGGAAGTTCAAGGGCGTGGCCCGCGTCGGTGACGAGGTGGCCTGCGAAGCCGACCTGATGTGCACCATGCGGGCCGTGGGCTGAAGGCGCTGGATTGGTCGTGAGCCGCATTCACTCCACCGCGCTGGTTGATCCGGCAGCCCAGCTTGACGCATCGGTGACCGTGGGTCCCTATGCGGTGATCGGTGCCAATGTACGCATAGGCGCGGGCACCACCGTGGGCGCGCACTGCGTCATCGAAGGCCATACGACGATTGGCGCGGAAAACCATATTTTCCAGTTTGCCTCGCTGGGCGCCCAGCCGCAGGACAAGAAGTATGCGGGCGAGCCCACGCGCCTGGTCATTGGCGATCGCAACACCATCCGCGAGTTCTGCACCTTCAATACCGGCACCGTCCAGGACCAGGGGCTGACCCAGGTCGGCAGCGACAACTGGATCATGGCCTATGTGCACATTGCGCACGACTGCGTCGTCGGCAACCACACGGTGCTGGCAAACAACGCCACGCTGGCCGGCCATGTGACGGTCGGTGACCATGCCATCCTGGGCGGCCTGACGGGCGTGCACCAGTTCACGCAGATCGGCGCGCATGTGATGGCCGGCTTTGCCAGCCATATCTCGCAGGACGTGCCGCCGTTCATGATGGTCGACGGCAATCCGCTGGCGGTGCGCGGCTTCAACCTCGAAGGCCTGCGCCGCCGCGGGTTCTCGCCCCAGCGCCTGGCCGCGGTCAAGCAGATGCACAAGCTGCTGTACCGCCAGGGTCTGACGCTGGAAGCCGCACGCCAGGCGATTGCCGCGCTGGTTGCGCAATTCCCCGAAGCCGCAGCCGATATCGAAGCCTTGAGCGCGTTCATTGCGCGCTCCAAGCGCGGTCTCGCGCGCTGAAGGGCAGCTATGACGGCAGCGCGTGTGGCAATGGTGGCCGGCGAGACTTCGGGCGACCTGCTGGCCGGCCTGATTCTCGACGGCCTCAAGACCCAGTGGCCGGCGCTGCAAAGCGCGGGCATTGGTGGCCCGCAGATGCGCGCGCGCGGCTTCGAGGCCTGGTGGGACAGCCAGCGCCTGGCCGTGCACGGCTACAACTGGGAAGTCTTCCAGCGCCTGGCCGAGCTGCTGCGCATACGCCGCCAGCTGCGCCAGCGTCTGCTGGCCGATCCGCCCAGCGTGTTTGTCGGCGTCGATGCGCCCGACTTCAATCTGGGTCTGGAAGCCGACCTGCGGGCGCGCGGCATCAAGACCGTGCACTTTGTCTGCCCGTCCATCTGGGCCTGGCGCGCCAACCGCGTGGAGAAGATCCGCCGCGCGGCCGACCATGTGCTGTGCATTTTTCCGTTCGAGCCCGAGCTGCTGGCAGCGCACGGCATTGACGCCACCTACGTGGGCCACCCCCTGGCCAGCGTGATTCCGCTCGAGCCCGACCGTCAGGCCGCGCGCCAGCGGCTGGGCCTGGAGCGGGACGCCCTGGTGCTGGCCGTGCTGCCGGGCAGCCGGACTTCCGAAATTCGTTATATCGCGCCCGCGTTCTTCGCGGCTGCAGCCCTGGTCAGCAAGGCCTTGCCGGCGGTGGAAATCATCGTTCCGGCCGTGCCCTCGCTGATCGAGACCGTGCGCCAGGCGGCGCGCGCCGCCGGCATCGAGGCGCGCATCCGCATCCTGTCGGGTCAGTCGCACGATGCGCTTGCGGCCTGCGACTGCACGCTGATTGCCAGTGGCACCGCCACCCTCGAGGCGGCGCTGTTCAAGCGCCCGATGGTGATTGGCTACCGCATGCAGTCGCTGAGCTGGCGGCTGATGCGCCGCAAGCAGCTCCAGCCCTGGGTCGGCCTGCCCAATATCCTGTGCGGCGAGTTCGTCGTGCCGGAGCTGCTGCAGGACGCCGCCACGCCCGAGGCGCTGGCGGCCGAGGTGTTGCGCTGGCTGCGCGCGCGCGATGATTCTTCTCCAACCATTGAGGCGCTAGAGCAGCGCTTCACAGCGCTGCACCACCTGCTGCGGCGCGATACCGCCCGATTGGCCGCTGATGCAATCCAGAAAGTTGTCTCTTCCACCTGAACAGGTCTGCTTGCCGTGGCATCCGCCCGGCCTGGTAGCCGGGGTGGATGAGGCGGGGCGTGGTCCTCTGGCCGGCCCCGTGGTGGCGGCTGCCGTGATTCTCGATGACCTGAACCCGATTGCGGGCCTGGCCGATTCCAAGAAGCTCACGGCTGCGCGCCGCGAAGCGCTGTTCGACGAAATCCGCGCGAAGGCGCTGTGCTGTTCGATTGCCGAAGCCAGCGTGCAGGAGATCGACGAGCTCAACATCCTGCAGGCCACGATGCTGGCCATGCGCCGCGCCGTGATGGGGCTGCGCCTCAAGCCCGTGCTGGTACTGGTCGACGGCAACCGCATTCCGGTGCTCGACATGCATGCCGAGGCCATCGTCAAGGGCGACGCCCTGGTCAAGGCGATTTCCGCTGCCTCCATCCTGGCCAAGGTGCACCGCGACCGCTGGTGCGAACGTCTGGACGCGCAGTATCCGGCCTACGGCTTTGCCGGCCACAAGGGCTATGGCACGCCCGCCCATCTGACGGCCTTGCAGGCGCATGGCGCCTGCCCCGAGCACCGTCGTTCGTTTTCGCCTGTCGCCCAGGTGCTGGCCCCATCCTTTTTCTGAACCGCCATGACTTCACCTGTGACCACCATCCATTCGCGTGACAACGCCTTTGTCAAGGAGCTGCGCAAGCTCTCGCACGACAGCACGGCCTATCGCAAGCAGGGCCAGGTCTGGCTCGAAGGCGATCACCTGTGCCGCGCGGCGCTGGCGCGCGGACTGCGGCCCGCGGTGGCGGTGTTTGCCGAATCGTTCTGGCCCCAGGTGCCCGCCGAGTGGGCCCAGGCGGCGGACAAGGTGGTGGTGCTGGCCGACGCGCTGTTTGCCGATATCAGCGGCCTGGAGTCGCCGGCGCGCATGGGCTATCTGCTCGAATGGCTGCCGGGCCAGGCGCCGCAGGCGGGGCTGGCGACTGTGGTGCTGGATCGGGTGCAGGACGCGGGCAACGTCGGCTCCATCCTGCGCAGCGCCGCGGCGTTTGGTTTCCTGCAGGTGGTCGCGCTCAAGGGCACGGCCGCGCTGTGGAGCCAGAAGGTGCTGCGCGCGGGCATGGGCGCGCATTTCGGTCTGCATCTGGTGGAATCGGTGGAAGTCGACGCGCTGGATGCGCTGCAGGTGCCGTTGATCGTCACCAGCTCGCACCAGGGCAAGCTGATCCAGCACACCGAGCTGCCCTGGCCCTGCGCCTGGGCCATGGGCCATGAAGGGCAGGGCGTCGGCGACCAGCTGATGTCCA
>JBBKVU010000566.1:0-8333 GCA_037968595.1 Comamonas sp. | reverse complement strand
GTCAACGCCCGCGCTGGCCGCGCCCGATGCCTCGGAACGCCTGCTGCCCAGCAGCCGCGACCTGCAGCAGGACCTGGCAGCGGCTGCTGGTGATGGCCACGCTGCACGGCTGCCCGTTTTGCCGCGTGGTGCGCGAACACCACCTGCTGCCCTTGCAGCGCGCGGGCGCGTTCGTCACGCAAATCCATTTTCTTTCGCGCGACGCCTTGCGCGACATGTCCGGCGCGCAGACCACGCATGGCGCGCTGGTGCGGCAACTGGGCATTGAAGTCGCGCCCACGGTGCTGTTCTTCGGCCCCGGCCGGCGCGAAGTCGCCGAGCGGCTCGCGGGCAGCTCCATTCCGGATTTCTACGGGGCCTATCTTGAAGACCGGCTGGCGCAGGCAAGGGCGGCGGTGCGCGGAGGCTGAGGCTGGACAAGGCGCGTCTGCCCTGAGCCCTGCATCTGTCGGCGTGTCCTTTCCCCCCTTTCGCCCTGAGCCACGTCCAAGGGTGAACGTACGCGCACGAGTCCATTCTTCTGGCTTGAGCACCGGTCGTTCATCCTTCGACAAGCTCAGGACGAACGGATAGCAAGCTTCGCGCTCCAATAGGTCCCGTTCGCCTGAGCCTGGCACAGAGTTCCCTCCCCCGTTCGCCCTGAGCCGCGTCCAAGGGTGAACGTACGCGCTCCAGGCACAAGACGGCTCCATAAAGCGCTATTCCAATTTTGAACAACGAGGGTAATTGCCACATCCCAAACCAGCGCATCTGTTGGAAACTAATACATAACAACATGCTTATATACAAATATAAGGAGACTGCGGTGAAGCATTGGAAATCCTGGCGGGGTGTGGCGGTGGCGATGGTGGCGGCAATGGCGCTGCCCGGAGTGGCGTCGGCAAATCAGGCACTGGCGCAAAAGAATGCCTGCATGGCCTGCCATGCCGTCGACAAGAAGCTGGTCGGTCCCGCGTTTCGCGATATCGCCAAGAAGTACGCCGGCCAGGCCGATGCCCAGGCGCAGCTGGCCAAGAGCATCAAGGCCGGTGGCGCCGGCAAATGGGGCCCGATTCCCATGCCGGCGCAGGCCGCGCTCAGCGAGGCCGATGCGGGCACGCTGGCCGCCTGGATTCTTGCGGGAGCGCAGTGAGAATGACAGGCCGGATACGCAAGGCGCCGGAGAATTTCGTTCCGGCCCGGGAGGTGGGTACGGTGTTTGCCCAGGCCAAGGCCGGGCGGCGCGACTTCATTCGCAGCGCGTTTGCCGCTGCCGCGGGCACGGCCGCTGTCGCCACCTCGGCGCGCGCGGCGGGAGTCGGCGAAGGTGACCCGAACATTCTCGAGTTGCCCGCGCACAGCAAGGGACTGGGCCAGGCCGTGGTCACCGACGGCTACGGCAAGCCGTCCAAATACGAAGCCAATGTGCAGCGCCGCCAGAGCCCGGGGCTCACGCAGACCAAGCAGGCCTCGGTGTCGTTTGCGCCAATGCAGTCGCTGTTTGGCATCGTCACGCCCAGCGGCCTGCATTTCGAGCGCCACCACCAGGGCTGGTGGGACATCGATCCGTCCAAGCACCGGCTGATGGTCAACGGCCTGGTGAAGAACGCCAAGGTCTTCACCATGGATGAAATCATGCGCCTGCCTTCGGTGTCGCGCTTTCATTTCATTGAGTGCGGCGCCAACACCGGCATGGAATGGGGCAATGTGGCCGTGCCCACGGTGCAGTACACGCATGGCATGCTGTCATGCAGCGAGTTCACTGGCGTGCCGCTGATACGGCTGCTGGAAATGGCGGGCGCCGATCTCAAGAAAGGCAAGTTCATTCTGGCCGAAGGCGCCGATGGTTCGTCGATGACACGCACCATCCCCGTCGAGCTGATCACCTCGGGCGAAGTGCTGGTGGCCTATGGCCAGAACGGCGAGATGCTGCGGCCCGAGCAAGGCTATCCGCTGCGCCTGGTCGTGCCCGGCGTACAGGGTGTGAGCTGGGTCAAGTACCTGCGGCGCATCGAAGTCGGCGACATGCCCTACGCGACCAAGGACGAAGCCATTCACTACGTCGACCTGATGCCCGACGGCCAGCACCGCCAGTACAGCAGCATCCAGGAATGCAAGAGCGTCGTGACCACGCCTTCGGGCGGGCAGATGCTGCTCGACAAGGGTTTCTACAACATCACCGGCCTGGCCTGGTCGGGGCGCGGCAAGATCAAGCGCGTCGACGTGAGCGTCGACGGTGGGCGCAACTGGCGCAGCGCGCGGCTTGAAGGCCCGGTGATGGACAAGTGCCTCACGCGCTTTCACCTCGACTGGGTCTGGAACGGCGAGGAATGCATCATCCAGAGCCGCGCCATGGACGAGACCGGCTATGTTCAGCCGACCTACCAGCAACTGCGCGCCGTGCGCGGCAGCCGGTCGATCTATCACAACAATGCAATCCAGTCGTGGGCGGTGCACACCAATGGGGAGGTGGCCAATGTCCAGCTCGCGTAATTTCCGCCTGGCCGTCGCCGGCGTGCTGACGGCGCTGTCCCTGGGCGCCTCGGCCCAGACAAGCAACGGCTTTCCTGGCATTGGCCGCGATGCCACGCCCAAGGAAGTCAAGGCCTGGGACATCGACGTGCGCCCCGACTTCAAGGGCCTGCCCGAAGGCTCGGGCAGCGTGCGCCAGGGCATGCAGGTCTGGGAAGGCAAGTGCGCCTCCTGCCACGGCGTGTTTGGCGAGGCCAACGAAGTCTTCAGCCCGCTGGTCGGCGGCACCACGGCCGAGGACATCAAGACCGGCCATGCCGCGCGCCTCAAGGACCCGGGGTTTCCGGGCCGCACGACGCTGATGAAGACCGCCACGCTGTCGACGCTGTGGGACTACATCAACCGCGCCATGCCCTGGAACGCGCCCAAGACCCTGTCGACCGAAGAGGTCTATGCGGTCACGGCCTATCTGCTGAACCTGGGCGAGATTGTTCCCGAGGACTTCACGCTCAGCGACAAGAACATGGCCCAGGTGCAGGCCAGGCTGCCCAACCGCAACGGCATGACCAGCGCCCATGCGCTGTGGCCCGGCAAGGAATTCCAGGCCAGCGCCAAGCCCGACGTACAGGCCAAGGCCTGCATGAGCAACTGCGCGCCCGCGCCCCAGGTGCGTTCCGCCCTGCCCGACCATGCAAGCAACAACCACGGCAATCTGGCGCAGCAAAACCGCCTGATCGGCGCGCAGCACGGCATCGAAACCGATGGCGGCGCCAGCAAGAAGGCCAAGCCCGCGCCCGCCGCCACGCAGGTGCCGACAGCGCTGCTGGAGAAGAACGCCTGCATTGCCTGCCACGGCATGGAGCAGAAGATCGTCGGTCCGGCGTTCAAGGACATCGCCGCCAAGTTCGGCGGCCAGACCGACTACCTGATAGGCAAGATCAAGTCGGGCAGCACCGGGGTATGGGGGTCTATCCCTATGCCGCCGCAGCCCCAGCTGAGCGACGACGACGCCAGAATCATTGCGAACTGGCTTGCCGGAACCAAGAAACCCTGAAGGCCCGCGCCAGTCGCCGGCCATAGATCCATCACAAGGAGACAGAAAATGAAACGCAGAGACGCACTCAAGAACAGCGCAGCCGTGCTGGGGCTGCTGGTGGCCGCGGGCGTGCTGCCCCAGGCCGCGCACGCCGCCTACAACAAGGCGGCGTTCGAGGCCAAGACCATGGCCGAAGTGCTCAAGGCCATGGGCGCATCGGCGCCGGCCGAAAGCAAGGACGTGACGCTCACCGCGCCCGATATCGCCGAGAACGGCGCCGTCGTGCCGATTGGCGCGGCAACCACGCTGCCCAACGTCAAGCAACTGCTGATCCTGGTCGAGAAGAACCCCAACACCATGATTGCCGCGTTCACCGTCAACGAAGCGCTTGAGTCCAACTTCCTCACGCGCGCCAAGCTGGGCCAGTCGTCCGATGTGTATGCGGTGGCCATCACCAACGACGGCAAGGCCTTCTTCGCGAAGAAGGAAGTCAAGGTGACGCTGGGCGGTTGCGGCGGCTGATTCACAGAACAAGGAGAAAGACATGGCAGATCCAATGCGCATCCGGGCCCAGGCCGCCGGAGACAAGACCACGGTACGCGTGCTGATGGCACATGAAATGGAGACAGGCCTGCGCAAGGACGCGGAAGGCAAGGTCATCCCCGCCTGGTTCATCCAGGAAGTCACGGCCAGCCTCAACGGCAAGCCGATCTTCGCGGCCGACTGGGGCCCGGCGGTGTCCAAGAACCCGTTCCTGCAGTTCGTCGTCAAGGGCGCCAAGGCCGGCGACAAGCTGTCCGTGAGCTGGAAGGACAACCGCGGCGAGACCCGCACCGACGAAGCCACCGTCAGCTGACAGCGGCCTGCACCGCAGGCGCGCCGGCCCTGCCTGCGCGCCGCCTCCTTGCCCGAGAACAAAAAAGAGAGGACGCCCCATGAGACAAACATCCCCCGCCGCCGCCTTGGCGGCTGCCGCGCTGATGGCCCTGTGCGCCCCGGCGCTGGCGCAGAAAAGCACGGCCGACGGCATTGCCGAGTACCGTGAAATGCTGCAGGACGGCAATCCCGCGGAACTGTTCGAGATGAAAGGCGAGGAGCTGTGGAAGCAAAAGCGCGGCCCCAAGAACGCCTCGCTCGAGCGCTGCGACCTGGGCAAGGGCCCGGGCGTGGTCAAGGGCGCGTTTGTCGAATTGCCGCGCTACTTCGCCGACACCAACAAGGTGCAGGACCTCGAGTCGCGCCTGCTGACCTGCATGCAGGTGCAGCAGGGCCTGGACGCCGCCAAGATCGCCGCCACGCCGTTCGGCAAGGACGAGCAAAAGAACATGGAAGGCCTGGTGGCCTGGGTGTCCTCGCAGTCCAAGGGCATGCAGCTGGCCCTGCCGCAGAGCCACCCCAAGGAAAAGCAGATGTACGAAGTGGGCAAGCGCATGTTCTATCTGCGCGGCGGCCCGCATGACTTTGCCTGCGCCTCCTGCCATGGCGCGGACGACAAGCGCATACGCCTGCAGGACCTGCCCAATCTCACCAAGGCCAAGGGCGCGGCCGAAGGCTTTGGCTCCTGGCCCGCGTACCGCGTCTCTTCGGGCGAGCTGTGGAGCATGCAGCGCCGCCTCAACGACTGCTTTCGCCAGCAGCGCTTCCCCTACCCCGGCTATGCCAGCGACGTGACCGTGGCGCTGGGCGTGTTCATGGGCGTCAACGGCCAGGGCGGCATGTCGACCGCGCCCGCCATCAAGCGCTGAGGAGTCCGCAATGTCGAACCACAAACCCATATCCACGCTCTACACCGTGGCCGCCGTGGCCGCGTCCCTGGTCGTTCTCGGCTGCGCCTCGATGGACACCGCGCAGACGCTGGACTCGATGACCCAGCAAATGGTGCAGGCCTCGTTTCGCGACCAGGGCATTGCCAAGGTCGACCGGCTGCAGCAGGACGAATCCAACGCCGCCTGCAGCGCGGCCGACGTATCGGGCATTGCGCTGACCGAGGCCAAGGCCCAGTCCATCGAAGCCGCCAATCTCAAGACCGTGCAATGGCCGGCCGACGGCAAGTTCGTCGGCGACTGGAAGGAAGGCGAGAAGATCGCCCAGAACGGCCGCGGCATGACCTGGACCGACAAGCCCGGCAGCGCCAACGGCGGCAACTGCTACAACTGCCACCAGATCAGCCGCGAGGAGATCTCGTTCGGCACGCTGGGCCCCAGCCTCTACAACTACGGCAAGCTGCGCGGCATCACCGACCCGAACAGCGCCGAGGCGCGCGCCATCGTCGAATACACCTGGGGCAAGATCTGGAACGCCAAGGCCTACAACGCCTGCTCGGGCATGCCGCGTTTCGGCCATGCGGGCATCCTGGGCGAAGCGCAGGTGCGCGATCTCGTCGGCCTGCTCGTCGACCCCAAGTCGCCGGTCAATCGCTGATTCCCTCCCTTGCAATGCGGCGGGCGCGCTGACTGCGCCGCCCGCCGCTCTTCCACTGAACCATGAGCCTCTCCAAACGCGAATTCCTGCAAGTGCTGGCCGCTGCCAGCGTCTCGGGCATGGGCCTGCAGCGCTATGCCCACGCCGACACGGCGCTGGCCGACAAGGCGCTGTACGACGTGCCGGCGTTCGGCAACGTGTCGCTGCTGCACATGACCGACTGCCATGCGCAGCTCAAACCGATTCACTTTCGCGAGCCCAGCGTGAACCTGGGCGTGGGCGCGATGAAGAACCAGGCGCCGCATCTGGTGGGCGAGCACCTGCTCAAGGCCATGGGCATTGCGCCGGGCACGGCCGGCGCCCATGCGTTCAGCTACCTGGACTTCGACGCCGCGGCCCAGCGCTACGGCAAGGTGGGCGGCTTCGCGCATCTGGCGACGCTGGTCAAGCGCATGCGCGCCGCGCGCCCCGGCGCCTTGCTGCTTGACGGCGGCGATACCTGGCAGGGCTCGGCCACGTCGCTGTGGACCCAGGCCCAGGACATGGTCGAGGCCTGCAAGCTGCTGGGCGTCGATGTGATGACCGGCCACTGGGAGTTCACCTACGGCATGGAGCGTGTCAAGGAGATCATTGAAAAGGATTTCGGCAGCAAGCTCGATTTCGTTGCGCAGAACGTCAAGACCGCCGATTTCGGCGATCCGGTGTTCAAGCCCTATGTGATACGCGAGATCAACCACGTTCCCGTGGCCATCATCGGCCAGGCCTTTCCCTATACGCCGATTGCCAACCCGCGCTACCTGGTCGCCGACTGGAGCTTCGGCATACAGGACGACAACCTGCAGAAGATGGTTGACGAGGCGCGCGCCAAGGGTGCCAAGGTGGTGGTCGTGCTGTCGCACAACGGCATGGATGTCGACATCAAGATGGCCGGCCGGGTGCGCGGCATCGACGCCATCCTGGGCGGCCACACGCACGACGGCATGCCCATACCGACCATTGTCAGCAACGCCGGCGGCAAGACCATAGTCACCAACGCCGGCTCGAACGGCAAGTTCCTGGGCGTGCTCGACTTCGACGTCAAGGAAGGCAAGGTCGCGGGCTTCAAGTACCGGCTGCTGCCGGTGTTCGCCAACATCCTGCCGGCCGACCCGGCGATGGACGCGCTGATCACCCGCGTGCGGGCGCCGTATGAGAGCCAGCTCGCCGAAGTGCTGGCGCGCACCGACGGCACGCTGTACCGGCGCGGCAACTTCAACGGCACGGGCGACCAGCTGCTGCTCAACGCCATGATGGCCGTGCAGGACGCGCCTATCGCGTTCTCGCCGGGTTTCCGCTGGGGCACCTCGCTGCTTGCGGGCCAGGACATCACGCGCGAATGGCTGATGGACATGACAGCCACCACCTATTCCTACGCCACCGTGACCGAGATGACCGGCGCGACGATCAAGACCGTGCTCGAAGACGTGGGCGACAACCTGTTCAACCCCGACCCCTACTACCAGCAAGGCGGCGACATGGTGCGCGTGGGCGGCCTGCAGTACCAGTGCGACCCGACCGCCGGTGCCGGCCAGCGCATCAGCGACATGCGGCTCAACGGCCAGCTGCTCGAGGCCGACAAGAAGTACAAGGTCGCGGGCTGGGCGCCCGTGGCCGAAGAAGCGAAGAACGCCGGCAACAAGCAGATCTGGGAAATCGTCGAGCCCTGGCTCAAGGACCAGAAGGTGATCAAGCCGGGCAAGCCCAACGAACCCCGGCTGGTCAATGTGCTGCCCAACCAGGGACTGGCCTGACTTTCGTTAAGGCCGTATTAACGGCCGGCTGCGGGTATATGCCAGTACGCTGAGCCGGCGATGCACCTTCCAATGCGCGCATGAGCCCTGCCGAGTTTGCTTCCCTGTCGACCGCCGTTCTGGCGGTCATTTTTTTGCTGGCAGCCGTGCTCGGCTTTGCCATGCGCGAAACGCGCTTTTGCACCATGGGCGCGCTCAGCGACGTGGTCTATCTGCAGGACTGGTCACGCATGCGCCAGTGGGCCATGGCCGTGGGCGTGGCAATGTGCGGCACGACCGCGCTGCTGCTGTGGGGCGGCGTGGCCGTGGGCGACACGCTCTATGCAAGCCGCCAGTTGCTGTGGCTGTCGGCGCTGGTCGGCGGCCTGCTGTTTGGCGCCGGCATGGTGCTGGCCTCGGGCTGCGGCGCACGCAATCTCACGCGCCTGGGCGGGGGCAGCCTCAAGGCGCTGGTGGTGCTGCTGGTCATGGGGCTGGCGGCATTTGCCACCCTCAAGGGCATCACCGCCGTGGCGCGCGTGCGCTGGCTCGACAGCGTGCAGCTGCAGTTCGACACCCTGGCCCTGCTGCCCGAACTGCTGGCCCGGGCTGCGGGCTGGCCGGTGTCTGCCACGCGCCTGGCGCTGGGCCTGGGC
>JBBKVU010000565.1:0-3148 GCA_037968595.1 Comamonas sp. | reverse complement strand
CAGCGCAGCAGCGCCCAGCGCGAGGTGCGCGCCAGCGCTGTCGCCGTGCCCAGCACCAGCCCCAGGCCGCCGCTGACCAGCGTCAGCCACAGCGTGGTGCGCGCGCCGTCGGCAAAGGTGTCGGCGCTCGAGCCTATGGGTTCGGGCAGCCAGGAAAACAGCCAGCCCAGCGCGGCCATGACCAGCACCAGCAGCAGCAGCGCCGTGACCAGCGTGGCATGGCTGCGCTGCAGACGCGACCAGTGTGCGGGCCAGAAGGCAATGGGCATGGGCGGCGGGCGCGGCCGGCTCAGCGCTCAGCCGGGCAGCGTATGTCTTCCTGGAAGTATTTCTGCGCGAGCTTGGCGTAGCTGCCGTCGGCCATCACCGCCTGCAGCGCCTGCGACCAGGCGTCGGCCAGGCCGGTGTTGCCCAGCGCCATGGCCGCGGCAATGCGCTCTACGGTGACCATTTCGCCGACGTGAAAACCCGACTGGGGCGATCTGCGCAGCAGCTCCTTGGCGACAAAGCGGTCGGTGACCATGGCATCGACGCGCCCGGAGAGCAGTGCGCTGCGCGCATCGGTGTCGGCGGGGAAGTTCTTCACGGCCTGCACGCCCGACAGCCGCTGGACTTCGGCCGCATAGGTGGTGCCGGTCTGCACGGCGACGATCTTGCCCGCGAGGTCGCGGGCGCTGCGCAGCGCGGGCGTCATCGAGACAATGGTGCCGCCCGAGCAGTAGTGCGGCGCGGCAAAGGTCACGGCCCTGGCGCGCTCGGGGGTGATGGCATGCGAGGCAATCACCACATCCCAGCGGTCCTGCTGCAGGCCCGTGAGCAGGGCGTCGAAGCCCAGCGTCTTCCATTGCGGCTTGAGGCCCATCTTGTGCGCCACGAGATCGGCGACTTCGACTTCAAAGCCGGTGAGCTGCTTGCCCTGGAAGAAATTGAACGGGGCGTAATAGCCTTCGGTGGCGATGCGCAGCGTGCCGTCCTTGCGCACCGCCTCCAGCGGGCGCGCCTGGGCGGCGGCGGTGGCCACGCACAGCGCGACCAAAAGCGTGACGGCGGGCGGAATTCTCATGCGCATCTCCTGGAGGACAGGGCCAAAGCCCTGCCGCCATGATGGCGCCTGCCGTCGGTCCGGCGCAACCCGGAAAAGTTCGCATCGGCTTGCCTTATGCGGCCTACATGGATTGCAAGCGCTTGCTTACCTGCTGTGCATTGCGCGCGCGATCAGCGCAGAAACGCGTCGTAGCCGGTCTTGAGGATCAGCACGCTGACCACGAGAATGAAGATGCTGCGCACAAAGCCCGTGCCGTGGCGCAAGGCCATGTAGGTGCCCAGCATGCTGCCCATCACATTGGCCAGCGCCAGCGGAATGGCGAAATGCCACCAGACATGGCCCTTGAGGCTGAACAGCACAATGGCCGCGACATTGGTGGCGATGTTGAGCAGCTTGGCCGAGACCGAGGCGTTGAGGAAGTCATAGCCCAGCAGGCGCACGAACAGGAACACGAAGAAGCTGCCCGTGCCCGGGCCGAAGAAGCCGTCGTAGAAACCTATGACCAGACCTATGGCGCAGGCCACCAGGGTTTCGGCGCGGCCGGCGAAGCGCGGCGCGTGGTTGCGGCCCATGTCTTTCTTGAGCAGCGTATAGATGAGCACCAGCACCAGCACCAGCGGCAGCAATTTGCGCAGGAAGTCCGATGAGATGACGGTGACCGCCCAGGCGCCGGCAAACGAGCCCGCAAAGCTGACCAGGATGGCCGGGGTCAGCGCGGCCCAGGGAATGCGCACCCGCCGGCCGTATTGCCAGGCCGACATGGTCGTGCCCCAGACGGAGGCACTTTTGCCCGTGCCCAGCAGCGTGGCCGGGGGAGCATGGGGAAACGCCGCGAAAATCGCCGGCACGAGGATCAGTCCGCCGCCGCCAACGATGGCATCCACGAACCCGGCCAGCATCGAGGCCAGCGAAACAAAGAGCCATTCCATAGGGCCCAGATTGTCGCACCGTCAGGGTGCATCCAAGCCTGAGGAACGACCAATAAAAAAGCGCCGGACTGGGCCGGCGCTCTGTAAAGGCATCTCGCTGTATGCTTTTTGAATATTGGTCTATTTCTATGTCGAGTAGTCTCCTCGGCCCCTCTTCGTCGCACCGAGGTGCACTTGAGTGGTGTGGACTGTACTGCCTGCACTCGCTTGGTGCATTGGGACTTTCCCGGAGTGAACGCGTATCCAGGGGAGGCCGAATATGTATCTAGTGTGACGGTTTGCAAATAAAAGCGCGTATCTGTATCGGTTTTGGCACGCCCTGTGCTTGCCCGTCTGTCAGCAATCACTCTTTCCCGGAGGCATGGCATGGACATGACAGGCAGGCAGGGCAGGCGCCCGGACTCCAAGACGCGGCATTTGTACTCGGCACGCGCAGCCGGTTTTGCCACAGGGGGAATGGGGCTTGCCTGTTGGGTGCTGCCGGCGAGCGCTGCGGGCGAGGCCACCACGCCACCGCTGACGGCACCGGCAATGGTGCAGATGGCCGCGCTCAACGGCGCCGATACCGGTTGGTTGATGGTCTGCACCGCCTTGGTGCTGCTGATGACGCTGCCCGGCGTGGCGCTGTTCTATGCCGGCATGGTGCGGCGCAAGAACGTGCTCAACACGCTGGCCAGCGTGCTGCTGGTCGCCTGCGTGGTCAGCGTGCTGTGGTTTGCTGCCGGCTATTCACTGGCGTTCACGCCCGGCGACGGCCTGCTGGGCGGCTTCACGCGCCTGGGTTTTGCGGGGCTGGACCCCGACTGGGCGGGCCAGCGCGTCAGCGTGAGCCACATGGCGCCTAATGTGCCCGAGGCGGCGTTCGCGATGTTCCAGCTGTCGTTTGCGGTGATCACGGCGGCGCTGCTGGTGGGGGCGCTGGTCGAGCGCATGCGTTTCACGGCGCTGCTGGTGTTCATTGCGCTGTGGACGCTGGCGGTCTATGTGCCGGTCGCGCACTGGGTCTGGGAGCCCGGCGGCTGGCTGGCGCGCCTGGGGGCACTGGATTTCGCCGGCGGCACGGTGGTGCATGTCAACGCGGGTGCGGCGGGCCTGGCCTGCGCCTGGTATCTGGGGCCGCGCCAGGGCTATGGCCGCGTGGCGTTCGAGCCCTACAACCTGGGCTGGACCATGC
>JBBKVU010000564.1:0-5030 GCA_037968595.1 Comamonas sp. | reverse complement strand
AATCAGCAGCGCCAGCCAGCAGACCATCTGCCGCTGGCCCTGGCTCAGGCTGCTGATGGCGCGCTCGGCCCAGGCCGCGAGGCCGCGCTGGGCGAGGAATTCGCGCGCCTGGGCCTTGGCCTCGCGCTTGGCCAGCCCGTGCGCCTGCAGACCCAGCGCCAGCTCTTCCTCGACAGTGGGAAAGATGATCTGGTCGTCGGGGTTCTGGAACATCATGCCGACCCAGCGCGTGCGCTCGCGCCCGGCGGCATGCAGGTTACGGCCGTCAAACAGCACTTCGCCCGCGGCCGGCGCCTCGAGGCCGCACAGCAGCCGGAACAGGCTGGTCTTGCCCGCGCCATTGTTGCCAATCAGGCCAATGCGCGGCTGGTCCCAGACCAGGCTCAGGTTCTCGAGCACTTCGGTGTGGCCGCGCACCAGCCGAACGCCGGAGAGTTCAATGCGGGGTGGAGAAACAAGGCCCAGACCGGCAGCGGTCTCGGCGCGAAAAGAAGACATAAGGCAGTCGCGTAAAGGGATTCCCTGGTTCAGGCAGCGGCAAAAGCTAAGCCCTTCAAAACCAAAGTTCGCTCATCTTGCCACTAAAGACCTGCGTTCTTGCACCAACTCCCCGCAAATTTCCTGGCCCTTTTTAGCCACCGCATGTTCCGCCAAAAAAGACCGAACATAGCGGGAAGTTGCGCGCTGTTCGCTGTGCTTTGGCACTTTGCACGCCATTGCACACGCATCTGCATGCAAAAAACAGCCCTGCGCGCCACCAACACCTGGGAGATGCGCGACGAAGGGCGTGAAGTGGCGAACCCAGCCCGGTCTTCGCCCGCCCGTTTGCCCTGAGCGAGGCAAGCGCGCCGAGGTCTTGCAAGAAGCGCGCAAAAGCAAACGCCCCGGCAGCACAAAGGCTGGCGGGGCGCAAGAATCAAGCTCGACGGGCGGTTCAAAGAACGGTCAACGCGGGCTCCTCGAAGATCAGCTGGCTGATGCGGTTCTCGGCGCCCATGATGGCCACGCGCGGCACATGGGCCGCAAGCTCCTTGGCGTCTACATAGGCATAGGCAATGATGATCACGATGTCGCCCTTTTGCACCAGGCGCGCGGCCGCGCCGTTGACGCAGATCACGCCGCTGGCGCGCTCGCCGGCAATCACATAGGTCTCGAAGCGCGCGCCGTTGTTGTTGTTCACCACATGGACCTTCTCGTTGGCAACGATGCCCACGGCGTCCATCAGGTCCTGGTCGATGGTGATCGAGCCTACGTAGTTGAGATCGGCCTGGGTGACCTGGGCACGGTGGATCTTGCTGTTCATCAGCATGCGGAACATGGGCTTACCTCTGGAAAGTGATGTTGTCTATCAGTCGGGTGCGGCCCACGTAGACCGCGGCCAGCACAATGCAGCTGGACTCGTTGTCGCTCAGTGCCAGCAGATCGGGCCAGGCCAGCAACTCCAGGTAGTCGATGCGGCTGTCGGGAATGGTGGCGATATGGGCGCGCGCGGCCTGCAGCGCGGCATCGGGCCCGAAGCCGGCCTGCAGCTTCTCGCGGCACAGCTGCAGCGCCGCATGGATCGCGGGCGCATGCGCGCGCTCCTCGGCGCTCAGGTAAACGTTGCGCGACGATTTCGCCAGGCCGTCGGCTTCGCGCACCACGGGAATCACACAGATCTCCAGCGGCAGGTTGTAGTCGCGCACAAAGGTCTGGATGATCGCCACCTGCTGCGCATCCTTCTGGCCGAAGAACGCGCGCTCGGGCTGGACCAGGTTGAACAGCTTGCAGACCACCTGCAGCACGCCGTCGAAATGCCCGGGGCGCGAGGCGCCGCACAGCATGTTGGCCTGGCGCCCGGCGATGATCAGCGGGCCCGCGGCATGCGGGTACATCTCCTCGGTAGAGGGCGCGAACACCGCATCCACGCCATGCGCCTGGGCCAGCGCGCAGTCGGCATCGAGGTCGCGCGGGTAGGCGTCGAAATCCTCGTTCGGGCCGAACTGGCGCGGATTCACGAAGACGCTCATCACCACCAGGTCGCAATGCCGGCGCGCGCTCTCGACCAGGGCCATGTGGCCGCTGTGCAGCGCCCCCATGGTCGGCACCAGGGCAATGGTCTGGCCTTGGCTGCGCGCATGGGCAAGCCACTGGCGCAGGTCGGCGATTCGGGTCAGGCGTTGCATGGCAGCCAATCTTCAGGGGCGGGGTTCAGGAGGCGGCGGGCACGATGCCGCCGTAGATTCGTTCCAGCACGGAATCGTCGATGTTGTAGGTGTGGGCTTCGGCGGGAAACGCGCCGCTGCGCACCGCCTGCGCATAGTCGGCCAGGCCTTGCTGCACCGAGGTGCCCACGTCAGCGAACTGCTGCACAAACTTGGGCACGCGGTGGCTGCCGTAGCCCAGCAGGTCGTGGAACACCAGCACCTGGCCGTCGGTGCCCGGGCCCGCGCCTATGCCGATGGTTGGAATCGCCAGCTGCGCGCTGATGCGCTTGGCCAGCTGCTGGGGCACGCATTCAAGCACCAGCGCGCAGGCGCCCGCGGCCTCGCAGGCCAGCGCATCGTTCATGATCTGCTGCGCGGCCGCGGTATCGCGGCCCTGCACCTTGTAGCCGCCGAGCACGGCGGCCGACTGCGGCGTCAGGCCCAGATGGGCGACCACGGGAATGCCGACATGGGTCAGGCGGCGGATCACATCGACCACTTCGCCCGCGCCCTCCACCTTGAGTGCGTCGGCGCCGCTGCGCTGCATCATGTCGACCGCGCAACGCGTCGTGCTTTCAAGCCCCGCGTGGTAGCTGCCGAACGGCATGTCGACGACGATGCAGGTCGCGGGCGCGCCGCGGCGCGCGGCCTTGGCGTGGTGCACCATGTCGTCGACGGTGACCGGCACCGTGGAGTCATAGCCCAGCACCACCATGCCCAGCGAATCGCCGACGAGAATGGTGTCGGCGCCCGCGGCTTCGGCATAGCGTGCGCCCGGATAGTCATAGGCAGTGACCATCACGATCTTGCGCTGCTCGCGCTTGAACTGCTGGAACTCGGTAGTCGATTTCATGGCGCTGTCTCGGTGTTCCAGGGCCTGCCGCGCAAGTCCCCGGGTTCTTGTCGTTTTTAGCGCGCCGACCATACCACAGCCGCCCGAAAAGCGGCGCAGTCCATGCCATCACATCCTTAGACAGGCGCAGGATGAAGGGCGCAAGCAGCACTTGCCCGGCGCCTGCTCAAGGGCTAGACGTCGATCGACGTCGCCGAGCCCGCGACCTTGCGCAGCTCGAACTTCTGGATCTTGCCGGTGCTGGTCTTGGGCAGTTCGCCGAACACCACGGCGCGCGGCAGCTTGAAGCCCGCAAGATACTTGCGGCAATGCGCGATGATTTCCTCGGCCGTGGCGCTGGAGCCGGCCTTGAGTTCTATGAAGGCGCAGGGCGTCTCGCCCCACTTGGCATCGGGTTTGGCGACCACGGCCGCGGCCAGCACGTCGGGGTGGCGGTAAAGCACGTCCTCGACTTCGATCGACGAGATGTTCTCGCCACCCGAAATGATGATGTCCTTGCTGCGGTCCTTGATCTTGATGTAGCCGTCGGGGTACTGCACGGCCAGATCGCCGCTGTGGAACCAGCCGCCCGCGAAAGCCTCCTGCGTGGCCTTGGCGTTCTTGAGATAGCCCTTCATGGCGATGTTGCCCTTGAACATGATCTCGCCCATGGTCTCGCCGTCCTGGGGCACGGGCTGCATGGTTTCGGGATCGAGCACGCGCACATCGCCCTGCAGATGAAAGCGCACGCCCTGGCGCGCGTTCAGCCGCGCGCGCTCGCCGATGTCGAGCTGGCCCCAGTCGCCATGCTGGGCGCAGACGGCCGCCGGGCCATAGGTCTCGGTCAGGCCATAGACATGGGTCAGGTCGAAGCCCATGCGCTCCATGCCTTCTATCATCGACGCCGGCGGTGCGGCACCCGCAACCATGGCTTTCACGCCTGCGGGCAGGCCCTGCTTGATCGCTTCAGGCGCATTCACCAGCATGCCGTGCACGATGGGCGCGCCGCAGTAGTGCGTCACGCCGTGCTCGCGTATCGCATCGAAGATCGCCTGCGGGTCCACGCGCCGCAGGCAGACATTGACGGCCGCGCGCAGCGCCAGCGTCCAGGGAAAGCACCAGCCGTTGCAGTGGAACATCGGCAGCGTCCAGAGATAGACCGCATGCTTGGGCATGTCCCACTCGAGCACATTGCTGATGGCGTTGGTTGCCGCGCCGCGGTGGTGGTAGACCACGCCCTTGGGATTGCCCGTGGTGCCGCTGGTGTAGTTCAGCGCGATCGCATCCCATTCGTCGGCCGGCAGCGTCCAGGCGAAATGCGCGTCGCCGCTGGCCAGAAAATCCTCATAATCCAGGCCGCCCAGCGGCTGGCTGCTGGCGCCATACAGCGCGTCCTGCACTTCGATGACCAGCAGATCCTTGCTTGACTGGCGCAGCTTCAGCGCCCTGGCCAGCACCCCGGCGAACTCGGGATCGACGATCACCGCGCGCGCTTCGCCATGGTCCAGCATGAAGGCGATCGCCTCGGGGTCGAGCCGGGTGTTGAGGGCGTTGAGCACCGCACCCGACATGGGCACGCCGAAATGCGCTTCGACCATGGGCGGCGTATTGGGCAGCAGCACGGCCACGGTGTCGTTCTTGCCTATGCCGTTGCGCTGCAGCGCCGATGCCAGCTGGCGGCAGCGCGCATAGGTCTGGCCCCAGGTCTGGCGCAATGTGCCGTGAACGATGGCCAGGCGCTCGGGGTAGACCTCGGCGGTGCGTGCAATGAAGGCCAGCGGCGTGAGCGGCGCGGTGTTCGCGGCGTTGCGGGGAAGGTCGCTATCGAAAATGGAAGTCACGGCAGAAATCCTTGCAGGCAATGGGAGACGAAGCGCAGCGCGCGCTCGCGCGGCTTGAGAGCACTTTACCCGGCGCGGGCGCGAAACGGTAGGTGGAAAACCGCAGGGCGGGCGGCGCGCGCATGGCGCAGCAGACCGTCGCGGTTCGGTGGCGGGCGCAACGCCCGGCCA
>JBBKVU010000563.1:0-5242 GCA_037968595.1 Comamonas sp. | reverse complement strand
GGTCATCGCCCGCGAACGGCCCCGGCCCCGGTCGCGGGCGATGTCCCGGCCGCGCTGGCGCCGTTCATCGCGCGCCTGGCCGCCGACGGCATGTGGGTCTATGAAGCGCTGTCCAACGCGCCGCTGCCGGCCGATCTGCGCCAGCGCGTGGCCGAGCAGCTGACGCGGATGATTCAATGCAGCAGCACGGACCCGGAGAAAACGCCGGTCAGGGATTGAGACGCGTCAGGGCGGCTGCGATGTCATGCTGTCCGGCGCCGGCAACGCAGTGCGGCAGCCATGCAGCGCGGGCGCGGCGCGGGGCAGAAAGCGGATGCGTGTACGCCGCACCAGTTCCTCGTAGCTGATGGGCGGCAGCGCCGTGGTGGCGGCGGCGTTGGCCAGCCAGTGGGCCCAGCTCTTGCCGCTGCAGGGGTCGTAGACCAGCTTGAACAGATGGCTGGGCACCTGCACCTTGCCCGGCCCTATGGTGGGCGCGGGCGCGGCAAACACCGGGCCCGTGAAGACATAGACATCGGCCTGGGCGCGCAGCACATACTGGCGCGTGTGCTGCTCGATTTCCGACCAGGCGCCGGCATTGAAGGTCTGGTCCTGGGGCACCATGTTGGCCAGGCTGAAGCTCTGCTCCATGGCATCGGGCGAGCTCATGTCGCCGGCCGGCGCCATATGGCCGCGCGAATAGCCCGAAGCGCGGTAATCGGCCAGTTCGGCGCGTTCGCCCTCGGGCAGGCGTGCATCGGCAAAGAAGCGGTTGCCGCGCTTTTGCCCGCGCGCGGCGTGGATCATAGCCCGGTCCAGGTGCTCGACGACAAACACCGGCGTCTTGGTCTCGCCGCTGTGCAGCACGGCAAAGGCGCTGTAGCACAGCTCGCGCAGCGCGGGCGCGCCCGGCACCTCGGGCGGTGTCTGCGCGGGAAAGAATTGCCGGCATTCGGCAAAGCTGGCGTCGACACTGGACAGCTGCGGCACGGGCCGCAGCGCGCAGCCGGCGAGCAGCAGACAACTGCCCACGCACAGTTTCCAGCGCCAACCCACCTTCCATCGCCCAGCCTGCATGGCATCTCCCGCAGCAGGGGGCATGCATGACAAGGCGCAAGTGTCTGGCATTGCCTGAGCCCCCGAAATTCGATGATAGGGGGCCATGTCCGCGCACAGGAAGAAACCATGCACCGGTATCTGATGAAAAGCGTCTTCTGCTTCGGGGCCATGTGCTTGCTGCCGGCCTGCGCGCCCCAGCCCCTGAGGCCCGCGGGGCTGGTCAACCCGGCCACCAGCCACTGCCATGCGCGCGGCGGGCGCACGCTGCTGGCTTACACCGCCGAGGGCCGCGAAGGGCTGTGCTTCCTGCCCGACGGCTCGCTGGTCGATGAATGGCAGCTGTACCGCGGCGACCACCCCTGCGAATAGCGCGTGTAGAGGGGGGCCGTGCCGGGCCAAGGAGCCGTGCGCCCGCCGAGGTCATGGCATGGCAGGCACAATGCCGTTCTGCGCCGGCCACCCCTGCTGGTTTGCTGTTTTGATTGAGTGCAATGAATACCAAGACTTTATACGCTGCTGCAGCCCCTTTCGAGGCGGCGCGGCAGCTGACCGGGCACGCGCCAGCGCACCCGGCAAGCCGCCTGCATGGGCATGGCTTCACAGCCCGCGTCCAATGCGCCATGCAAGCCGGCTGGGCTGATTTTCCCGGCGGCGAAATTGAAAAGCTGCAGCAAAGGCTGGCCGCGGCCCTGGTGCCGCTGGACTATCGCCATCTGAACGAGCAACTGGCCGATCCCAGCGATAGCAACATCGCGCGCTGGCTGGCCCGGCAACTGGCCGACCCGGCGCTGGGCCAGATGGAGATCGGCATCGACAGCACCGACCGCCAGGGCGCGCTGCTCGACGCCGCGGGCCAGATCCAGGTCTGGCGCCGCTATGTGTTCCAGTCGGCGCACCAGCTGCCCAATGTGCCCGAAGGCCACAAGTGCGGTCGCATGCACGGCCATGGCTTTGAAGTCATTCTCCAGGCGCGCGCCGAAGGCGGTGTCGACTACGACCGGCTCGATGCGGTCTGGGCGCCTTTGCAGGACGCCTTGCATTACGCCTGTCTCAACGAGCTTGCCGGGCTGGAGAATCCGACCAGCGAAATGATGTCCAGTTGGATCTGGCAACGGCTGCAGGCACAGCTGCCTTCGCTGTCGCTGGTCACGGTCTACGAGACCGCGTCCTGCGGCGCGCGCTTCGACGGCCGGCAGTACCGCATCTGGAAGGACCTCACGCTCGACAGCGCGCGCCAGCTGCGGCGTGCGCCCGAGGGCAGCGTGCAGCGCCGCCTGCACGGCCACACCTATACGCTGCGCCTGCACCTGAGCGCACCGCTGGACCGTATCATGGGCTGGACCGTGGACTTCGGCGATGTCAAGGAGCTGTTCAACCCCTTGTTCAAGGCGCTGGACCACAGGCCGCTGCACGAGATCGCCGACCTCGCAGACTGCGATACCGCCAGCCTGGCGCAGTGGATTCTGGCCAAGGCGCGTGCCGATCTGCCGCAGCTTGACGGTGTCGACCTGTTTGAAACCCGCGGCTGCGGCGCGCTGCTAACGGTCCAAGGAGTCACGCCATGACCTATTCCGTCAAGGAAATCTTCTACACGCTGCAAGGCGAGGGCGGCCAGGCCGGGCGCGCGGCGGTGTTCTGCCGCTTCGCGGGCTGCAATCTCTGGACCGGACGCGAAAAGGACCGCGCCAAGGCCATCTGCCAGTTCTGCGACACCGATTTCGTCGGCACCGACGGCGAGGGCGGCGGCAAGTTCGCCACGGCCCAGGCGCTGGCCGAGAAAGTGAAATCGCTGTGGCCCGACTCGCCATCGGGCAAGCCGCTGGTGGTCTGCACCGGCGGCGAGCCGCTGATGCAGCTCGACCAGGCGCTGGTCGATGCGCTGCATGCCGTGGGCTTTGAAATTGCAGTCGAGACCAATGGCACCCAGCCCGCGCCCCAGGGCCTGGACTGGATCTGCGTCAGCCCCAAGGCCGGCGCGCCGCTGGTGCTGAGCGCGGGCTCGGAGCTCAAGCTGGTCTTCCCCCAGCCCGGCGCCATGCCCGAGCAGTTTGCCGATCTCGCCTTCACCCACCATTTCCTGCAGCCCATGGACGGGCCCGACCAGCAGCGCAATACGCGTCTGGCCATCGACTACTGCATGGCGCATCCGCAGTGGCGCCTGTCGATACAGACCCACAAGGTGGTGGGCATCGCCTGAGCGCTAAGGCCGCGGCAAGGCCGCGGGGCGTTATTGCTCCTGGCGCTTGAATACGATCCAGGCGCTCCAGAAAAGGCTGGAGAAAAACCGCAGCGGTTGGTCAAAGCCCGCGCCCTGCAGCAGCGACTCGACTTCGGCTTCCGAAGCCGGCGGCACCGCGCCCTGGCGTATCTTGGCCAGCTTGGCCTCTACTTCGGCGTCGCTGGCGCCCGCCAGGCGCCAGCGCTGCGCCCATGCGGCAAGAAACAGCGGCTGGGATACATAGGCGCAGCGGTTGCAGGCCAGGATGAACGGCGCGCCGGGCTTGAGCCGGTCGGCGACGGCGCGCAGAATGTCCTTCTTGGCCTGCGGCTGCGGCAGGTGGTGCAGCACGCCGATCAGCGTCGCGGCATCGAAGGCGGCGCCGTCGGACAGCTCTTCCAGCGTTCCCGCGAACGGCGTCACGCGCTCGCCCAGGCCGGCCTGGGCAATGCGCTCCATGGCGGTATCCAGCATGGTCTGCGCGGGATCGACGGCGACAAACTGCCACGCGGGCTGCAGCTGCGCCGTGCTGATGATCTCCTGGCCCGTGCCGCCGGCGCCGCCCACCAGAATGCGCCGCTGGCCCGCGCCCAGGTGGGCGGACAGCAGGCAGGCGGCAAGCTCATGGCAGGCGTCGTAGCCGGCCAGCGCGATGCGGCTCTGGGTGGCGTACTCCTGGGCACGGGACTGATCGAACTTGGTGATGGATTCGGCGGTAGACATGCGGCTATCTTAGGCAGCTCCAGCGCGCAGAAAAAGCCGTGCTCGGCGATTGGCGGCATCGCCGTTGCAGAAGCTCACTGGCGCTGATCGATGGGCACGAACGCCAGATCGTCGGGCCCGGTGTAGTGGGCGCTGGGGCGGATGATCTTGTTGTCCTGGCGCTGCTCGATCACATGCGCGGCCCAGCCGCTGGTGCGCGCGATCACGAACAGCGGCGTGAACATGGCCGTCGGCACGCCCATCATGTGATAGCTCACGGCGCTGAACCAGTCGAGGTTGGGAAACATGCGCTTGCTTTCCCACATCACGGCTTCGAGGCGTTCGGCAATTGCATACATCTTGGTATTGCCCGCCTGCAGCGACAGCTCCTCGGCAACGCGCTTGATGATGGTGTTGCGCGGGTCGCTCACGGTGTAGACCGGGTGACCGAAGCCTATGACCACTTCCTTGGCAGCGACGCGCCGGCGGATGTCGGCCTCGGCCTCGTCGGGGCTTGCATAGCGTTTCTGGATCTCGAACGCGACTTCATTGGCGCCGCCATGCTTGGGGCCGCGCAGCGCGCCTATCGCCCCGGTGATTGCCGAGTGCATGTCGCTGCCCGTGCCCGCAACCACGCGCGCGGTGAAAGTCGAGGCGTTGAACTCGTGCTCGGCGTAGAGATTGAGCGAAGTGTGCATCGCGCGCTCCCACGCAGCGCTGGGTTTTTCGCCGTGCAGCAGGTGCAGGAAATGCGCGCCTATCGAGTCGTCGTCGGTCTCGACATCGATGCGCTTGCCCTGGGTGCTCCAGTGGTACCAGTACAGCAGCATCGAGCCCTGACAGGCCAGGAGCCGGTCGGCGATATCGCGCGCGCCCGGCGTGTTGTGGTCGTCCTTCTCGGGCAGCACGCAGCCCAGCGTCGACACGCCGGTGCGCATCACGTCCATGGGATGGGCATTGGCGGGCAGCTGCTCCAACGCGTCCTTGACGCTGGCCGGCAGGCCGCGCATCGCCTTGAGCCTGGCCTTGTAGGCCTTGAGTTCGGCACGCGTTGGCAGCTTGCCGTGCACCAGCAGGTGAGCGATTTCCTCGAAGCTGCAGACTTCGGCAATATCGAGGATGTCATAGCCGCGGTAGTGCAGATCGTTGCCGGTCTTGCCCACGGTGCACAGCGCGGTATTGCCCGCGGTGACGCCCGACAACGCGACGGATTTCTTCGGCTTTGGAAGGTGGGGGGTGGCGAGGGCGAGTGTCATGTCAGGTCTCCTGGAATGCGGCTTGGGG
>JBBKVU010000562.1:0-4403 GCA_037968595.1 Comamonas sp. | reverse complement strand
TACCAATACCAGCGCCCATTCACTTGCGCCAAACAGCCCTGCCAACGAGGGAAACAGCACGGCCAGCAGCAGCAGCAGCGCCGCCACGGCAACGATGCGCCGGCGCCGCGGCAGCGGCGCGAAGCGCCCGAACAGCGCGGCCAGTGCTCCCAGAGCGGGAAAGCCCACCAGTTCGGGCCAGGGCGACAGAAGCGCCAGCACCAGCGCCGCGAATACCGCCACACTGGCCTGCAGGCCGGCAATCAGCGCAATGCGCAGCGACGGCTGCGGCGCGAGCGCCAGGCTGTCCTGCAGCTGCTGCGGATGCAGCAGATGGATGGCGGCGCGCGCCATCGAAGCCGCCCGAACCGTGTCCTTTTTTTCTTCCATGCGCAGCTGCTCCCGGTAGAAATCAATCGACGATGGTCAGTTTGGCAATGGCCAGCGCCAGCCACTTGGTGCCGTGGCGCGGGAAATCCACCTGGGCGCGGGCATCGTCGCCCGTGCCCTCGATGGCCAGCACCTTGCCTTCGCCGAACTTGTTGTGGAACACCGCAATGCCGGCGCGCAGTCCGTGGCTGGGAGCGGCCTTTTGCGGCGGTACGGGCGGGCTGGCAAAGGTCTCGGATTTGGCGCCAAAGCCGCCGCGGCTGCCGCCGTAACCACCACCGCCATAACCGCCCGAGGACTGGGGCGTGAACGTGCCAAAGCCCTGCTGCTTGGGCGTGATCCATTTGAGCGCGCCCTCGGGCAGCTCGTCAAAGAAACGGCTCTTGATGTGAAAGCGCGTCTGGCCATGCAGCATGCGCGTCTGCGAATGGCTCAGGTACAGGCGCTTGCGCGCGCGCGTGATCGCCACGTACATCAGGCGCCGCTCTTCCTCCAGGCCGCCGCTGTCGCTCATCGCGTTCTCGTGCGGGAACAGGCCTTCTTCCATGCCGCCGATGAACACCGCGTCGAACTCCAGACCCTTGGACGCATGCACGGTCATCAGCTGCACCGCGTCCTGGCCCGCCTGGGCCTGGTTGTCGCCGGCTTCGAGCGCCGCGTGCGTGAGAAAGGCCACCAGCGGCGACAGCGTCTCGCCGGTGTCTATGTCGACAATGCCGGCCGACGACTGCGATCCCGGCAGCACCTGGTCCAGCATGGGCTGCGTGGGATCGATCCCCTGGCTCGCCGGGCTCTGGCGCAGCGCCTGGCCATGCTCGTCAAGCGGCAAGGCAACGGCGTCTCGGCCAAAGCCTTCCTGGGTCACGAAGCTTTCGCCCGCGTTCACCAGTTCCTGCAGATTCTCTATGCGGTCCGCGCCTTCCTTCTCGTTGCGGTAATGCTCGATCAGGCCGCTTTCCTCGAGCACCGCCTCGATGATCAGCCGCAGGTTCCTGCCCTGGGTCTGCTCGCGCAGCACTTCGATCTTGGCGACAAATGCCCCCAGGTTGGCCCCGGCCTTGCCGGGCACGGCCGTCACGGCGTCGCTGAGCGAGCAGCCCGCGCTGCGCGCCGCGTCCTGCAGCACTTCGACGGTGCGCGCGCCTATGCCGCGCGGCGGGAAATTCACTGCGCGCATGAAGCTGGTGTCGTCATGCGGATTCTCGAGCAGGCGCAGATAGGCCAGCGCATGCTTGATTTCGGCGCGCTCGAAAAAGCGCAGTCCGCCATAGACGCGGTAGGCCACGCCCGCGTTGAACAGCGCGGTCTCTATCACCCGGCTTTGCGCATTGCTGCGGTACAGAATGGCGATCTGCTGGCGCTCGAAACCGTCGTTCTTCACGAGCTGGCGGATCTCCTCGACCATCCACTGCGCTTCGGCCAGGTCGTTGTGCGCCTCGTAGACGCGCACTGGCTCGCCCGGGCCCTGCGTGGTGCGCAGGTTCTTGCCCAGGCGGCGGCTGTTGTGGCTGATCAGCGCATTGGCGGAGTCGAGAATGTTGCTGTAGCTGCGGTAGTTCTGCTCGAGCTTGATCTGGCGCTGCACGTCGAACTCGCGCACGAAATCCGCCATGTTGCCCACGCGCGCGCCGCGAAATGCATAGATGCTCTGGTCGTCATCGCCCACGGCAATCACCGAGCCCTGGGTGCGCATCTGGCCGCCGACCTCGTCGCCGGCCAGCTGCTTGAGCCAGGCGTACTGCAGGCGGTTGGTGTCCTGGAACTCGTCGACCAGAATGTGTTGAAAGCGCCGCTGGTAGTGGGCGCGCAGCTGCGGCTGGTCGCGAAGCAGCTCGAAGCTGCGCAGCATCAGCTCGCCGAAGTCGACCACGCCTTCGCGCTGGCACTGCTCTTCATAGAGCTGATAGAACTCGACTTTCTTGCGCGTATCGGGGTCCTTCACGGCGACATCGCCAGGGCGCTGGCCTTCTTCCTTGCAGCCCGCAATGAAGTACTGCAGCTGCTTCGGTGGAAAGCGCTCGTCGTCGACGTTGTGCTGCTTGCACAGGCGCTTGACGGCCGACAGCTGGTCCTGCATGTCGAGGATCTGGAATGCCTGGGGCAGGCCCGCGGCCTGATGGTGGGCGCGCAGCAGGCGGTTGCACAGGCCGTGGAAGGTGCCTATCCACATGCCGCGCACATTCACCGGCAGCATGGCCGACAGCCGGGCCGTCATTTCCTTGGCCGCCTTGTTGGTGAAGGTCACGGCCAGGATGCCCGCGGGCGTGGCCTGGCCGGTCTGCAGCAGCCAGGCAATGCGCGTGGTCAGCACCCGGGTCTTTCCCGAGCCCGCGCCGGCCAGTATCAGCGCATGGCCTGCGGGCAGCGTCACGGCCGCGAGCTGCTCCTCGTTGAGGTCGGCAAGCAGGGGGGAGTCGGGGGCAACGCTGGGCGTGCTGCCGGAGAGCAGGTCAAGAGGAAACATCCTGCGATTGTAGAAACCCAGACCCCGCCTGGCCATGTTGCCCGTCAAAAGCCTTTGCGGCCGTCCTCTTGCAGGCCAGGCCATCCTGGGGACATTCACCGGCAAAACCCAGAGCGGGTAGAATCAATCACCGGGCCCAAGTTTCTTGTGGTCCGGTTTTTTTGCCCGCGCCCTGCGGGCCCGCGGTGGCCGCCCTGAGCGGCAGCGTCCGCAAACCGGTCTCCAAGCCAAGCGCCCCATCGCCACGGAAATTGTTCCGCGGCGACCCTTTATGGAGCTTGGAATCTCATGGAAATCTTCGACTACGACAACATTCTTTTGCTGCCCCGCAAGTGCTGCGTGGAAAGCCGTTCGGAATGTGATGCCAGCGTGACGCTGGGCAGTCGGTCGTTCCGCATCCCGGCCGTGCCGGCCAACATGAAGACCGTCGTCGACGAGCCAATCTGCACCTGGCTGGCGCAGAACGGCTACTTCTATGTGATGCACCGCTTTGACCTCGACAACGTGAAGTTCGTGCAGGACATGCATGCCAAGGGCTGCTTTGCCTCGATCTCGCTGGGCGTCAAGCAACCCGACTACGCCACGGTCGACCGTTTCGTCGAGCTGGGACTGGTGCCCGAATACATCACCATCGACATCGCCCATGGCCATGCCGACAGCGTGAAGAACATGATTGCCTACCTCAAGCTGAAGCTGCCGCAGGCCTTCGTGATTGCCGGCAACGTCGGCACGCCCGAAGCCGTGATCGAGCTGGAAAGCTGGGGCGCCGACGCCACCAAGGTCGGCATAGGCCCGGGCAAGGTCTGCATCACCAAGCTCAAGACCGGCTTCGGCACGGGCGGCTGGCAGCTGTCGGCGCTCAAGTGGTGCGCGCGCGTCGCCACCAAGCCAATCATTGCCGACGGGGGCATTCGCAGCCACGGCGACATCGCCAAGAGCATTCGCTTTGGCGCCAGCAGGGTGATGATAGGTTCGCTGTTCGCGGGCCACGAGGAATCGCCGGGCAACACCGTCGAGGTCGATGGCGAGAAGTTCAAGGAGTACTACGGTTCGGCCTCCGACTTCAACAAGGGCGAGTACAAGCATGTCGAAGGCAAGCGCATCCTCGAACCCGTCAAGGGCACGCTGGCCAGCACGCTGATTGAAATGGAGCAGGACATCCAGAGCTCGATCAGCTACTCGGGCGGCAAGAAGCTGATGGACATCCGCAAGGTCAACTACGTGACCCTGGGCGGCGACAACGCCGGCGAACACCTGCTGATGTAAAGCCCACCCCTGGGCTGCAAGCTCAGTGACAGCTTGGCGCGCCGATAGCGGTGATGATAGGGGCCCGGGGCATTGCATGCCCCGGGCCTTTTCCATTCGGTACACACGATGCAGTCGCGGGTACCCAGCGCACTTCATCAAGGATGTTTCAAGACATGCCCCCTACCCCGTTGAAAATCGCCGTGCTGGGCATTGGAATGATGGGCCTGCCGATCGCACGCAGGCTGTGCCGGGCCGGCCATGAAGTCCATGTGTGGAACCGCACGCGCGCCCGCGCCCAGGCGCTGGCCGCTGACGGCGCGCA
>JBBKVU010000561.1:0-7609 GCA_037968595.1 Comamonas sp. | reverse complement strand
GCGCGTGATGTCGTCGCGCTGGCCTATTTCCAGCAGCGTGAGCCAGCGCGCCGAGACGCGGCCGAAGGGCTCGCGCGCCGGCGTCAGCGTCGTGCCGGCGCCGACTTCCCAGGCAAAGCCGTAGCCGGAACTGGGCGTGGTCGGGTTGTCGAAATAGCGCCCGGTCCAGCCGTAGTTGGCGGTGATCGACGAGCTTGACGGCAGGTCTTCCCCGCCCTGCAGCCGCGCGGCGTCGTACTGCAGGTAGTAGTTGCGGTCGATATGGTCTTCGCTGCGGCTGCGCCCGGCGCGCAGCTGCAGGCTGGTGGCGTCGAAATCACCGGACTGCTCGCGCTCGGCCTTGGCGCCGCCGAACCAGGCCCAGCCCGTGGTGTCGGGCAGGTCGGTCCAGTTGGTCGACAGCAGCGGGTTCTTCTTGTTGATGTTGAGCTTGGTGACCGCGCGCCAGCCTATGCCGGGCAGGCGGTTGTGTATGTGATCCACGCTCAGGCGCGGGCCGGTGTCGGTGCTGACGCCCACGCCCAGCACCCATTTCTGCAGCTTGGCTTCGCGCACCTGGGCAATCACCGGCGCCGTGACTTGCGTGCTGTCGGGCTGGGCGGCGGCGGTGTCCAGCGTGAGAAACACCGAGTCATAGTAGCCGCTGCTGGCCAGCCGCTGCTGCGCGTCAAGCAAGGCCTGCTGCGAATACTCCTGGCCTTCGGGCAGGCGCGCGATGCGGCTGGTGCCCACGGTGTTGTAGCGTTCGCCGCCGTCAATGCGCAATGCGCCAAACGTATAGGCCGGACCGGGCGCATAGGTCACATCGAGCTGGGCTTCCTGGGTGTCGGCATCGATCACCGCCTGGCTGTTGGCAATGGCCGCCGTCGGGTAGCGGCGCTGCTGCAGGCTGCGCAGTCCCTGGCTCTTGGCCCCGCCCCAGGCGGACTGCGTGAAGCGCTGGCCGGGCTTGAGCGGCCACGCCGACTGGATGCTGGCGCGCTGCGCCGCGCCTTCGGGCTCCTCGGCGGTGGGGCCGGAGAACCCCACCTGCGCCGAGGTGATCTGCGCGGGCGGGCCCGGCTCCACGCGCACGATGACGACAAAGCGCTCGTCGCTTTCAGCGGCTGCGTCCTGGATTTCCAGGGAAATCGTCGGGCTGAAGTAGCCCAGCGTGCCTATCAGGTTGCGGATATTGCGGTCGGCTGCGCCCAGCAGGCGCGTGAGCTCGCGCCGCTGCAGGTCGGGCTGCTGGCGAAAGCGCTGCAGCTCCATGTGCTTTTCAAGCAGGGTGCGCACGTCATCGGGCGCCTCGACGCGCAGCGTGAAGCTCGGGTTGTCGGAGATGCTGGCAACGGCCTGGGCATCGTGCGATTTTTCCTTTGACGGCAACAGGCTGCAACCGGAAAGCAGCAGCACCGTGGTCAAAAAAAACGCCGGGCGAATGGCCGGCGTCCGTGTGAAGAGGGGCTGGGGCATGCGCCTATTTTGACAGCAGGCGGATGGTGTCCTCCAGGCCTTTCAGTGACAAAGGGTACATCCGGTCACTCATGAGCTGCTGAATGATGCTGATGCTCTGGCGGTATTGCCAAACGCCCTGGGGCTCGGGGTTGATCCAGGCAAAGCGCGGAAAGGCATGCGTCAGGCGCTGCAGCCACTCGGCGCCGGCTTCCTCGTTCTGGTATTCGACGCTGCCGCCGGGCTGCAGGATCTCGTACGGGCTCATGGTTGCATCGCCGACGAAGATCAGCTTGTAGTCCTTGTTGTACTTGCGGATGATGTCCCAGGTGTCGAACTTCTCGGCAAAGCGGCGGCGGTTGTTCTTCCACATGTAGTCGTAGACGCAGTTGTGGAAGTAATAGAACTCGAGGTGCTTGAACTCGCTCTTGACGGCCGAGAACAGCTCCTCGACGCGCTTGATGTGCTCGTCCATGGTGCCGCCCACGTCCATCAGCAGCAGCACCTTGACGTTGTTGTGCCGCTCGGGAACCATCTTGATGTCGAGGTAGCCCGCGTTCGCGGCCGTGCTGCGTATGGTGTCGGGCAGGTCGAGCTCGAGCTCGTTTCCCTGGCGCGCGAACTTGCGCAGCCGCCGCAGCGCGACCTTGATGTTGCGCGTGCCCAGTTCCTGCTGGTCGTCGTAGTCGCGGTAGGCGCGCTGCTCCCAGACCTTGACCGCGCTGCGGTTGCGTCCCGGACCGCCTATGCGCACGCCCGCGGGGTTGAAGCCGCCATGGCCGAACGGACTGGTGCCGCCCGTGCCTATCCATTTGCTGCCGCCTTCGTGGCGCTCCTTCTGCTCCTCCAGGCGCTTTTTCAGCGTCTCCATCAGCTCGTCCCAGCCCATGGCTTCTATGGCGGCCTTGTCTTCGGGGCTGAGCTCGCGCTCGAGCAGCTTGCGCAGCCATTCCTGCGGCAGCTCGCGCGTCAGGTCGGCGACCATTTCCACGCCCTTGAAATAGGCGGCAAACGCGCGGTCGAACTTGTCGTAGTGCTTCTCGTCCTTGACCAGCACCGTGCGGCTCAGGTGGTAGAAGTCGTCAAGGCTCCAGCCGTCGGCGCTCTTGGGGCCGACCACGCCGGCCTCGAGTGCCTCGAGCAGGCTCAGGTATTCCTTGACGGAGACCGGCAGCTTGGCCGCGCGCAGCGTGTAGAAGAAGTCAATCAGCATGGATCAGTCTCCGGCAGGCAGGGGCGGCGCCTGCAGGCGCGCGCTCAGACGGGCGCGCACCTCGGGCCATTCGCTGGCCAGCAGGCTGTACATGACGGTGTCGCGAATGCTGCCGTCGCGGCGCAGCGCATGCGAGCGCAGCACGCCGTCCCGGTGCGCGCCCAGGCGCTCGATCGCGCGCTGGCTGGCGAGGTTGAGGATGTCGGTGCGCCAGCCGACCACCGTGCAGCCCAGGGTGTCGAACGCATGGGTCATCAGCAGCAGCTTGGCGGCGGTGTTCACATGGCTGCGCTGCACGCTGCGCGCATACCAGGTCCAGCCGATCTCCACGCGGCGCACGGCGGGAATCAGGTCGTGGTAGCTGGTGCAGCCAATGACACGGCCGCTGCCGGCGTCCGTAACGGCCCAGGCCAGGCGCTCGCCGCGCGCCTGCATGTCGAGCGCATTGACGATGTAGGCCGCGGTGTCCTCGGGCCGCGGCACCGAGGTCACGCGCAGGTTCCACAGTTCGCCGTCCGCGGCGGCGGCCCGCAGTCCGGGCTCGTGCTCCAGGGTCAGGGGTTCCAGCCGCAGGCCATGGCCTTGCAGCACGACAGGGGAGGCGAAGGGCGCGGTCATTTGGATTCAGGCTTGTTGCGTTCCCTGCGCCAGATGCGCGCGGCCTGCAGGCCGCCGCCGCCGAAAAGGCCGATCAGCACGATGGCGGCCAGCGTAGAGGGGCCGTAGCCGGAGGCAAACAGGTCCAGGCCCAGCAGCCGGCCCAGGCCGTAGCCCAGCAGCGCCCCGACCACGAAGCCCAGCGCATCGGACAGGCCCTCGACCAGCAGTTGTCGAACATTCGTCATGCAGGTCTTTCTTCAGCGGTTGCGCTGGTTCATCGCGACCAGCTTTTCAAACAGGCTCACATCCTGTTCGTTCTTCAGCAGCGCGCCCACCAGCGGCGGCACACTGACCTTGTTGTCGCTGCTTTGCAGCGCCTCCAGGGGGATATCTTCGGCCACCAGCAGCTTGAGCCAGTCGATAAGCTCGCTGGTCGAAGGTTTTTTCTTCAGGCCGGGCAGGTTGCGCACGTCGTAGAAGGTCTTCATCGCGGCCGACAGCAGCTCGGCCTGCAGCTTGGGGAAGTGCACGGCGACGATCTGGCGCATGGTGTCGGCGTCGGGGAACTTGATGTAGTGGAAGAAGCAGCGGCGCAGGAAGGCGTCGGGCAGCTCCTTCTCGTTGTTCGAGGTGATGAAAACCAGCGGGCGGTGCTTGGCGCGGACCATTTCCCGGGTTTCGTAGCAGTAGAACTCCATGCGGTCGATTTCGCGCAGCAAATCGTTGGGAAATTCAATATCCGCTTTATCGATTTCGTCAATCAGTAATGCCACGGGTCTATCAGCGGTAAATGCCTGCCACAGCACGCCCTTAATGATGTAGTTGTGAATGTCCTTGACGCGTTCATCGCCCAGCTGGCTGTCGCGCAGGCGGCTCACGGCATCGTATTCATACAGGCCCTGCTGGGCCTTGGTCGTCGACTTGATGTGCCACTGCAACAGCGGCAGGTCGAGCGCCTGCGCCACTTCCTCGGCAAGCATGGTCTTGCCCGTGCCGGGCTCGCCCTTGACCAGCAGCGGCCGCTGCAAGGTAGCGGCTGCGTTCACCGCCAGCATCAGATCCTGGGTCGCTACGTAATTTTGTGAACCTTGAAATTTCATGGCGGTATATCAGCGTAAGTATTGATGGGGTAGTTTGACGGTTGCTGCCTATAATCATTTCGCTCCACGAGGCAAAGCAGAACTTCCAAAGGATTGTGCTCGCAAAATGAATCAGACTTTGACCACGATATTTGCCTTGACTGTCGCCTGCGTGACCGGCATGGCCCAGGCCCAGGACGTACGGGGCGATGCAAAAGCCGGAGCTTCCAAGGTGGCCATGTGCATAGGCTGCCACGGCATTCAAGGTTACCAGGCCAGCTTTCCCGAAGTGCACAAGGTGCCGATGATCTCGGGCCAGGGTGCGGGCTATATTGCCGCCGCGCTGGTCGCCTACCAGAAGGGCGAGCGCAAGCACCCCACCATGCGCGGCATCGCCGATTCGCTGACCGACCAGGACATCGCCGATGTCTCGGCGTTCTACGAAAAGCAGGTTCCCGCGGGCGCGGCCAAGCCGGTGCATGAACCCAGCGTGCAGGTGGCCGAGCTGCTCAAGCGCGGCGCCTGCATCTCGTGCCATGGCGACAACTTCGCCAAGCCCATAGACCCGAGCTACCCCAAGATTGCCGGCCAGCATGCCGACTACCTCTACGTGGCGCTCAAGTCATACAAGATCGACAAGAACCCCCAGGTCGGCCGCACCAACGGCGTGATGGCCGGCATTGCCCAGCAGTTCACCAACCAGGAACTCAAGCAGCTTGCGGGCTATATCGGGCGCCTGGACGGCGACCTGAAGACCGTGCCGCAGTCCAAGTTCCGCTGAGGGCTTGCGGGGCCCGGCACGGGCGCGTTGCGTTCACCGTTTGCCCTGGGCCTGCCTCGCCGGCCGCGTCCAAGGGCGCGCGGCATGCCTGCAAGTTCTGCCTTCAGTCCTTTGTCGCTCTGCGCTGCACGCAGGCGATATACCCATCCCCGTCCGGCGGGCGCCCGGCGCGCTGGCTTTCCCAGAGCATCTGGCCCAGGCATTCCATGGTCGCGTGGTGGGCCTCGTGCAGTGAATCGAGCCGGCGCGTGAGCAGCTCGACGGCCTGGCGTATGCCGCGCGGCTGGTCGATGCTGCACTGTTCGCTGATCGACAGGTGCATGGACAGATGCAGAAAGGGATTGCTTTGGCCGGGCGGGTCCTCGTAGTTGCGCGCCACGGCCGCATCGGCATCGGCAAGCTCGGCAAAGTACTCGGGGTGCTCGGCAATCCAGAGGCTGGCCAGGGTTTCAATGGCTTCCATGGGCGCATCGGCAAGCATCTTGGCGCGCACCCCGCAGAAAAAGCGCCGTACATCGGCTTGAGATGGGTTGAACATGATGGCGCGCAGCGTATCACGGGGTGCTAGCCCCGTGCGGGCGCGGGTTTGCGCCCCGCGCCTAGAATCGACGGTTTTTTCGCACCACGCTCCCTATTCATGGACCTGCAGACTTGGTTGGCCTTTTTCCTTGCCGCGTGGATCATCGCGGTGTCTCCGGGCTCTGGCGCGGTGCTGTCCATGAGCCATGGACTGCGCTATGGCTTGCGCCAGGCCAGCGCCACCATCTGGGGGCTGCAGCTGGGTCTGATGCTGGTGCTGGTGATTGCCGGGGTGGGCGTGGGCTCGCTGCTTGCGGCCTCGGCCTGGGCATTCAATATCGTCAAGGTCGTGGGCGCGCTCTACCTGATCTATCTGGGCTTTTCGCAATGGCGCTCTAGCACCGGGCCGCTGACCGAAGACAGCGCTCCCGTGGCGGCGCTGAGCCTGCGCAACCGCCTGCTGACGGGATTCCTGACCAATGCCACCAACCCCAAGGGCATCATCTTCATGGTGGCCGTGCTGCCGCAGTTCATGACGCCCAGCCGCCCGCTGTGGTCGCAGCTGCTGATCCTGGCGCTGACCATGCTGGCGATAGACGCGACGGTGATGCATGGCTATGCGGCCGGCGCCAGCGCCTTGCGCCGCCTGATGCGCAGCCCGCGCGCGCTGCGCATACAGAATCGGATTTTTGGCGGGCTGCTGATGGGCGTGGGCCTGGCGCTGTTCTTTGTCCAGCGCAGCGTGCCCGCGGCGGGCTGAGTCGGCGTTGTCGCCTGGCAGACAACGGCCAGGCGGCGCGCCCACTACAGTGGGTCGCATGCGTACCTTTACCTCCTATTCCGAAGTGCTGTCCTGCCTTGGCCAGGAAGTCGCTGTGACCGACTGGATCACGGTCACCCAGCAGCAGATCCAGCTGTTTGCCGATGCCACCGGCGACCAGCAATGGATACATGTCGATCCAGAGCGCGCCGCGGCCGGGCCTTTCGGCGCGCCGATCGCGCACGGCTTTCTGACGCTGTCGCTGCTGCCGCGCTTCTTTGAAAGCGCGTTTGCGTTTGCAGGCGCGCGCATGGGTGTGAACTACGGCCTCAACCGCGTGCGCTTTCCGGCACCCGTGCCCGTGGGCAGCCGCCTGCGCGCGCGGTTGACGCTGCAGCAGGCCGAGCGCATCGAACCCGACGGCCTGCAGATGACCTGGGCCGTGAGCATAGAGCGCGAAGGCGGGGAGCGGCCGGTGTGCGTCGCGGAATCCCTGATTCACAGCTACGGCGCACCGGCCTGACGCGGCGCGGCTAGTCGAGTTTCGCGCCGGGAAATTCCAGCTGGCGCCAGGCTTCAAAGACGCTGACGGCCACGGCGTTCGACAGGTTGAGGCTGCGCTGGCCGGGCAGCATGGGCAGGCGCAGGCGCTGTCCGGGTGCAAAGCTTTCACGCAGCGCCACGGGCAGGCCGCGCGTTTCCGAACCGAAGATCAGCCAGTCGCCGGCCTCGAACCGCGCCGCATGCAGCGGGCTGCTGCCATGCGATGTCATGGCGAACATGCGTCCCGGGTCGGGCTGTTCGTCGCGCAGGAACACGGTCCAGCCCGCATGGCGCTTGACCTGCGTGTACTCGTGGTAGTCGAGCCCCGCGCGGCGCATCAGCCGGTCTTCCATGGAAAAGCCCAGTGGCTCTATCAGGTGCAGCGTGCAGCCGGTGTTGGCCGCGAGTCGGATGACATTGCCCGTGTTCGGGGGGATCTCGGGTTCGACCAGAACAATATGAAACATGCCCCTATTGTCGTGGCAGGCGCTGGGTGCGCGCGACAACCATGGCACAAATGTGGATTGCACCGGCGCGCCGCAACGCCCGGGCGGCGGCGTCCAGCGTCGCCCCCGTGGTCATGATGTCGTCGACCAGCACCACGCGCCGGCCGGCAATGCGCGCTGCGCTGCCTGCCGGCACGTTGAATGCCGCGCGCAGATTGCGCAGCCGCAGGT
>JBBKVU010000560.1:0-31486 GCA_037968595.1 Comamonas sp. | reverse complement strand
CTGCAGCCCTGCCGCGCGGCGCGCGGCCAGCGGCGCGCGGCTAGCGAAACTTCTGCGGACGAAAGCGCGCCACGCGCGCCGCGCCGGATTGCGCCTTGCTGCGCACACCTGCACGCGCCTTGTACCACTGGGGCACGGCCGTGCGCTTGATGCGCCAGTTCTTGCGCGGCTTGGAGTAGGCCGGCACCACGCCACGCCCGCCGTCATAGGAAGACGAGTAGCTGTTTGACGCGTTGTCGAGGCCGTCGCCGGTGCTGGCGTTCCAGTCCTTTTCGAAGTCGCTGGCACTGGTGTGAATGGTCTGCTCGACATCGCGCGCCGCCCCTTCCACCGTTTCCTTCATCTTCTTGAGCTCGTCGAGCTCCATCGAGCGGTTGACCTCGGCTTTTACATCGGCGACATAGCGCTGGGCCTTGCCCAGCAAGGTTCCCACGGTACGCGCCACGCGCGGCAGCTTTTCCGGCCCGATGACAATCAATGCCACCGCGCCGATCAGCGCCATCTTGGACAGGCCAATATCAATCATGAAAGCAGCGCCTGGGCGCTTCAGCTCTTGTGCTTGGCTTCGACGTCGATCGTGGTCTTGTCAGCCGCGGTCTGGTTCACGACCTGACCGGGAGCGGGCGCGACGTCGGGCGTTGCCGCTGCATCCGTGCCGCCGTCCTTGACGCCGTCCTTGAAGCCCTTGACCGCGCCGCCGAGATCGGAGCCGAGGTTCTTGAGCTTCTTGGTGCCGAACACCATGACGACGATGAGCAGCACGATCAGCCAGTGCCAGATGGAAAAGGAACCCATGAGTATCTCCTAACGAATTCAGAACATTTTAGACGGGCGCGCGTGAAGCGTTGATGAATCGCCCTTTTTGTCACACAGACGGCATCAGCCCTTCAACCACGGGCGGGGACCGCCCATGACGTGCATATGAAGGTGGTGGATTTCCTGGCCGCCTTCGGTGCCGGTGTTGATCACCACGCGAAAGCCGCCTTCGGGATAGGGGTTGCAGCCCTGCTCCTGCGCCAGACGGGGTGCCAGCGCAAGCATGTGGCCCAGCAAGGCGCCGTCCTCGGGCTGCACCTGGGCCATGGACGCGATGTGCTTTTTCGGCAGCATCAGGAAGTGGATGGGCGCGCCCGGATGGATGTCATGAAAGGCAAAGACCTGGTCGTCCTCGTACACCTTGCGCGAGGGAATCTGGCCGGCAATGATTTTGCAGAAAAGGCAGTCGGGATCGTGCATGTCAGTGGAAACACAGGTGAATGGACCGCGGCAGGCCTTGCAGCGCGCCGCGGGAGGAAATCCGCAAGATCAAGCCTCGACGGCCTGATTCTTGTTCATCGCCACCATGCCGCGCACGATGCGATAGAGGAACCAGATGGAGATCACCACCCAGGCAATCCAGCCGGGAACCAACAGCAACAGCCACAAGGGAATCGTGACCAGGTAAAGGATGCTGGCCCAGATCACGCTGCGTATGCGCCAGGAGAAATGGCTGGCCTGCCAGGTGCCCGTGGCATCGCTGCGCTTGACCAGATCGATGATCAGAGCGATCACCAGCAGCGCAATGCTCGGCTGGGCGCTGGGCACGACGGCGGCCACGGCGACAACCAGGTGCAGCACATAGCTGACCCAGCCCCAGGCCTTGAGGCCTTCCATCTGCTGGGGGTCCACGGCACGGACTTCGATGATGTCATCACGCATGCAAATCTCCTTGTTACGAGGTCGGCGCCTGGGCCTTGCGCGCTGCCTTCTCCGCCAGACCGCTGGTGCCTTCACGACGTTCGAGCTCGGCGACCACCTGGTCGGGCGTCAGGCCATAGTGTGACAGCGCAATCATCGTATGAAACCAGAGATCGGCAACCTCGTACAGCAGCTTGGCTTTGTCGCCGCCATGGTCCGCGTCCTTGGCGGCCAGCACCACTTCGGTGGCTTCCTCGCCGATCTTCTTCAAAAACGCGTCCGGGCCCTTGTGCAGCAGCCGCGCGACATAGCTTTTCTCGGGGTCGCCGCCGTTGATTGCCTTGCGGCTCTCGATCACCGCGGCCAGCCGCGCCAGCGCGCCTTCGCTTGAAACCGAAAAATTGTCAGAGGCAGTCATGGGCATTCACCGGTAAATGGATTCAGGGTCCTTGAGCACCGGATCCACGGGGGTCCAGTGGCCGTCCTTGAGCACGCTGTAGAAACAGCTGTGGCGGCCCGTATGGCAGGCGATGCCGGGCTCATGGCCCTGCTGGGTCACCTTGAGCAGTACCACGTCGTTGTCGCAATCCAGGCGCATTTCATGCACCAGTTGCACATGGCCCGATTCCTCGCCCTTGAACCACAGACGGCTGCGCGAACGGCTGAAATACACCGCACGGCCCAGTTCCGCGGTCTTGGCCAGGGCCTCGCGGTTCATCCAGGCAAACATCAGCACATCGCCCGTGGCGTGCTCCTGCGCAATCACGGGCACCAGGCCCTGCGCATCCCATTTCACTTGATCTAGCCAGTTCATGCTTTGATTGTCGGTTATTTCCGGCTTACAGCCGTACGGGGATACCACGTTCGGCCATGCGTTGCTTGGCCTGACCGACGGTGAATTCACCATAGTGGAAGATGCTGGCCGCGAGCACGGCATTGGCGCCGCCCTGCTGCACGCCGTCGGCCAGGTGGTCGAGATTGCCCACGCCGCCCGATGCAATCACCGGCACGCTGACGGCGTCGCTGACGGCGCGCGTGAGGGCCAGGTCAAAGCCCGACTTGGTGCCGTCGCGGTCCATGCTGGTCAGGAGGATTTCGCCCGCGCCGCGGCGCGCCATCTCGCTGGCCCACTGCACGGCGTCCAGGCCGGTGTTCTTGCGCCCGCCGTGGCTGTAGACATCCCAGCCCGGCCCCACGGGCAGGCCGTTGGCGCCTGCGCGCTGCGCGTCTTCGGGCGTGCGGCGCTTGGCGTCTATCGCCACCACGATGCACTGCGCGCCGTATTTCTGCGAAGCCGCGTTGATCACATCGGGGTTGGCCAGTGCCGCCGAGGTGAAGCTGGTCTTGTCGGCGCCCGCGTTGAGCAGCCGGCGCACGTCCTCGACGGTGCGCACGCCGCCGCCCACCGTGAGCGGAATGAACACCTGGCTGGCAACGGCCTCGATGATGGGCAGGATCAGGTCACGGCCATCGCTGGTCGCGGTGATGTCGAGGAAAGTCAGTTCGTCCGCGCCCTGGCCGTTGTAGCGGGCGGCGATTTCCACCGGATCGCCGGCATCGCGCAGCTCGACGAAGTTGACGCCCTTGACGACGCGGCCTCCGGTCACGTCAAGGCAGGGAATGATGCGTTTGGCAAGCATGGCGCTGGGTATCTCTGGAAGGTAAAAGAAAGGCGAGGCGGCGGGCGGCTGATTTCAGTCCTCGGGGACCAGATGTTCCAACCGCTGCGCCGCCTGCCAGCGGCCCTGGGGAGCAAGCAGCACGGGTGCATCGATGGCCGCGGCTTCGACGCACAGCATATGCCGATAGCCGTCGGCGGGCATGTCGGCCAGGCGCGCGCACAGCGCGGCCCCGGGGTTCCAGACCACGGTCTCGGTCCAGGGCGCGTCCTGCGCAATGCGCAGCCGCGCCTGATTTTCGGCCTGCAGCACCAGGCCCTTTTCAGGCCGCGGGTAGACACGGTCGACTTCGGCGCCAAAGCCCAGCGCGCCCTGCTGGCGCGGATGGGTGTCGGTCACCGCATCCCAGCAGGTCAGGCCGTCCAGGCCGTGCAGCGTGGTGGCGCTCACCTCATCGACGCACAGATAGGTATGCAGCGCGGCCGTGAAGGCCAGCGGGGCGTCGCCCGGATTGTGTACCGCCAGCGCCACGGTCAGCGCCGCGGGCTGCAGCCAGACGCTCAGCGCGACTGCAAAGGCATGCGGCCAGACGGCGCGCGTCGCGGAATTGTCCTGCAGGCGCAGCATCAGCCGCAGGCCGTCGCCGTCGACAACCGCCTCGTCGGCGCTGGCCTGCCAGGCCAGCGTGCGCGCAAAGCCGTGCTTGACCAGAGGGCCACGCTGGTTGAATTGGGGAAAGCACACGGGAATGCCGCCGCGAATCGGCGTCACGCCGTCATGCGCGGCGTGCGGGCTCAGGAAAAGCTGCTCGCGACCGCCCTTGATCCAGGAAAGCACCTGGGCGCCCTGAAGCGCGACCAGAGCGCTGTCACCGCCGGGCAGCGTCAGGCGGATGGCCGGCAGGCCCTGCCAGTCGGCGGCCGCAGCGGTGAAACCGAGATCAGCCACCAGCCAACTCATCGGCGCGTGCCTGCGCGGCCGCGAAATCGAGGTTGCCCGAGTAGATGGCGCGGCCGCAGATCACGCCCTGCACGCCTTCTTTCTCAACCGCGCACAGCTGCTCGATATCGCTCATGCCGGCCAGGCCGCCCGAAGCGATCACCGGAATCGTCAGCGATTGCGCGAGCTTGACCGTGGCGTCGATGTTGATGCCCGACAGCATGCCGTCGCGACCGATGTCGGTATAGATGATGGACTCCACGCCCCAGTCTTCAAAGCGCTTGCCCACGCTCATCACGTCCTGGCCGGTGAGCTTGCTCCAGCCGTCGATCGCCACCTTGCCGTCCTTGGCGTCCAGGCCGACGATGATGTGACCTGCAAATGCGGTGCAGGCGTCCTGCAGGAAACCGGGGTTCTTCACCGCGGCCGTGCCGATGATCACGTAGCGCATGCCGGCGTCGATGTAGCGCTCGATGGTGTCGAGGTCGCGAATGCCCCCGCCCAACTGCACCGGAATCTCGTTGCCGACTTCGGCCAGAATCGACTTGATTGCCGCATTGTTCTTGGGCGCACCCGCGAACGCTCCATTGAGATCGACCAGATGCAGGCGGCGCGCGCCTGCGTCGACCCACTTGCGGGCCATGGCCCCGGGGTCTTCACCGAACGTGGTGGATTGGTCCATGTCGCCCTGCTTGAGGCGAACGCAGTGGCCGTCCTTGAGGTCAATGGCGGGAATGAGCAGCATGATGATTGGAGAGGAAAGGTTGCCGGCAAGGCCGGCGGGGAACAAGAATCAGGGTTTCCAGTGCAGGAAATTGCGAAACAGGGCCAGGCCCTGGTCGGCGCTTTTCTCGGGATGGAACTGGGTGGCGAAAATATTATCGCGGGCAATGGCCGCGGCAAAGCGTCCGCCGAAGTCGGCCTCGCCCGCGCAATGCGTGGCCGCAAGCGGCTGCGCATAGAAGCTGTGGACGAAATAGAAGAAACTGTCGTCGGGCACGCCTTGCCAGATGGGGTGGGGCTGGCTCTGATGAACGCGGTTCCACCCCATCTGCGGCACCTTGAAGCGGCTGCCGTCGGGCTGGTGGCGGCCTTCGAGCTGGAACTTGCGCACCACGCCGGGAATCAGCGCCAGGCCGGGCGTGTCGCCCTCCTCGCTGTGGTCCAGCAGCATCTGCATGCCCACGCAGACGCCAAACAGCGGCTTGCTGCGCGCGGCTTCGAGCACCGGCTCGCGCAGGCCCGAATCTGCGAGCTCGCGCATGCAGTCGGGCATCGCGCCCTGGCCGGGCAGCACCACGCGGTCGGCGGCGCGCACCACATCGGGCTCGGAGGTCACCACGACCTGCCAGCCCGTGCCTTTCGCGGCCTCCTTGACGGCCTGCGAGACCGAGCGCAGATTGCCCATGCCATAGTCGACCACGGCGACGGTATTTGCTTGCATATTCATAGCTGTCGAAAAGGGATTCATGCGCGCATCAGCGCGCCGTCATCCCCATTGTCACAGAGAGCCCTTGGTCGAGGGAATGGTGGTGGCCGCACGCGGGTCGATTTCCAGCGCCGCGCGCAGCGCGCGCGCAAACGCCTTGAACACCGACTCGCACTGGTGGTGGGCGTTGAAACCCTTGAGATTGTCGATGTGCACCGTGACACCGGCATGGTTCACGAAGCCCTGGAAGAACTCGTAGACCAGTTGGGTGTCGAGCTGGCCAATGCGTCCGGCCGTGAACTTGACGTCCATGTGCAGGCCCGGACGGCCCGAGAAGTCGATCACCACGCGCGACAGCGCTTCGTCCAGCGGCACATAGGCGTGGCCGTAGCGGCGCAGGCCCTTCTTGTCGCCGACGGCGCGCGCAAAGGCCTGGCCCAGCGTGATGCCGATGTCCTCGACCGTGTGGTGGCCGTCGATATGCAGGTCGCCTTCGCACTGCACGTCCATGTCGATCAGGCCGTGGCGGGCGATCTGCTCGAGCATGTGATCGAGAAAGCCGATGCCGCTGTTGAGCTGGTTCTGGCCTGTGCCATCGAGGTTGATGCGCACGCTGATGCGGGTCTCGGCCGTGTTGCGGCTGACTTCGGCAATGCGCGGCGCGCCGGCGGTGGAGGGAATGAGGGCGGAGGAGGTCATATCGAAGCTTCCAGTGCGGCAAGCATAAGGGCATTGTCGGCCGTGCTGCCCACGGTCAGACGCAAACATTGATCGAGCAAGGGGTGCATGGCCGAAACATTCTTCACCAGCACGCCGCGCGCCTTCATGCGGGCATGGACACCCGGGGCGTCGGCCACGCGGATCAGCACCATGTTGGCCTCGCTGTCCCAGACCTTGTGCACGCCGGGCTGGCGGCGCAGCGCCGCCAGCAGTTCTTCGCGCGCCGCGCACAGTTCGGCCGCCTGGGCCGCGAACACCGCGGTGTGTTCCAGCGCAAACAGCGCGGCCTCGGCGTTGAGCACGCTCACGTTGTAGGGCGGGCGCACCTTGTCGATCTCGCCGACCAGGGCCGCGGGGCCGATCAGATAGCCCAGGCGCACGCCGGCCAGGCCGAACTTGCTGAGCGTGCGCATCAGCAGCACATGGGCATTGCGCTCGGGCTCGGCGTGCATGCGCGTGATCCAGCTGCGGCTGGCAAAGGGCTGGTAGGCTTCGTCCATCACCACCAGGCCGCCTTGCGCGCCCGCGGCATCGATCACGCGCTGCACCACGGCTTCGTCCCAGAGCGTGGCCGTGGGATTGTTCGGGTAGGCAAGATAGGTGATTGCCGGGCGGTGCTCGGCAATGGCGGCGAGCATCGCGGCTTCGTCCAGCTCGAAATCGGCATCCAGCGAGACGTTGACGAAGTCCAGGCCCTGCAGCTGGGCGCTCATCGGGTACATCACGAAGCCCGGCATGGGCGCGAGCAGCTTGGCGCGCTGGCCCGCCTGGGCGCAGGCCAGGGCCAGCAGCGAAATGATTTCATCCGAGCCGTTGCCCAGCAGGATGGCCGAGCCCGCGGGCGCGCCCGCATAGTCCATCAGCGCCTGCTTGAGGTCTTCCAGCCGCTCGCCCGGGTAGCGGTTCAGCGCCAAGGCACCGAGACGCGCGCCCAGCGCGGCCTGCAATCCGGAGGGCAGGCCGAACGGATTTTCCATCGCGTCCATCTTCAGCATGCCGGTCGCGGGCTGCACCACATAGGCGTGCATGGCGCGCACATCGGGGCGTATGCGCTCGAGAGCGCGCGAAAGATTCTGGGGTTGTGTCATGACTTCAGTCCTCTGCCCCGGCGCCAGCCAAGGCCACGATGGGCTGCTGGACGGGATGAATGATCTGCACGCCGCCGAACTGCGCGCCGTGCGGCAGCTGCAGCGACAGCAGGGTCTCGCAGCCGCTGTGCTGGGCTGCGGCCAGTGCCAGGCAATCGCCCCAGGCCAGCTGGTGGCGGGCCTCGACGGCCCAGGCGGTCTCGAAGGTCGCGGCATCGATCTGCCACGGCGTCCAGGTGTTGTAGCGGCGGATCGCGGCGCGTGCATCGCCGCGTGGCATGGGCTGCTGACGCGCGCCGACCACGCTCTCGTAGAACTCGGCCAGCACCTGCGAGCTCACACGGCCCAGGCGCTCGCGCCACAGGCGATCCAGCCAGGCCAGCACCGCCGCCTGGGCGGGATCGGCAATGTTCTCGGCGCACACCAGCACCGAGGTGTCGACAAACACCGGCTGGCGCAAGGGGTTGGGCCGGCTCATGCGCTGTCTCCGGTGCGCGCAAAGCACACGCTGCGCGCTGCCGGGCTGGTCTCGCCCGCCTCCCAGGTGCGCTCGTCGGTGCGCCAGGCAAGGTAGGCGCGCTCGTAGGCGTCTTCGCGGCGCTGCATTTCGGCCAGGAAGTCGCCGACCATGCGGGACACGCTGGTGCCGCGCCGGGCCGCTTCCACGCGCGCCCATTCAAGCACGTTGTCGTCCACGGTGATGGTCACGTTCTTCATGGCTGCAAGTTTACACGAAGTTCGTGTGACACGAAATTCGTGCTCCACAGTTTTCGTGCATTTTCAATAAAAAAAGCCACGGCTTGCGGGAAGACCGTGGCTTGTCTCGGTGCTGGTGACCGCAGAGAAATCAGTCTTTCAAGCGCATTTCAGCGGCCCGCGCATGTCCTTGCAGGCCTTCGCCATGCGCCAGCACCGAGGCAATGCGCCCCAGCGTCTGCGCGCCGGCTTCGCTGACCTCGATCAGGCTGGAGCGCTTCTGGAAGTCGTAGACCCCCAGCGGCGAGGAAAAGCGCGCCGTGCCGCTGGTGGGCAGCACGTGGTTGGGGCCGGCGCAGTAATCGCCCAGCGATTCGCTGGTGTAGGCCCCGAGGAAGATCGCGCCCGCGTGGCGCAGCAGCGGCTCCCAGCGGTGTGGATCCTGGCTGGAAACCTCCAGATGCTCGGGTGCGATGCGGTTGCTGATCGCGCAGGCTTCTTCCATGTCGCGCGTGAGGATCAGCGCGCCGCGGTCATTGAGGCTCTTGGCAATGATGGCCGCGCGCGGCATCTCGGGCAGCAGGCGGTCGATTTCGCGCTGCACGGCGTCGAGATAGTCGGCATCGGGGCTCAGCAGGATGCTTTGCGCGAGTTCATCGTGCTCGGCCTGGCTGAACAGGTCCATGGCCACCCACTCGGCGGGCGTGCTGCCGTCGGCCAGCACCAGGATTTCCGACGGGCCGGCAATCATGTCTATGCCCACGGTGCCGAACACGCGCTTCTTGGCGCTGGCGACATAGGCATTGCCCGGGCCGGTGATCTTGTCGACCTTGGGCACGGTCTGCGTGCCGTAGGCCAGAGCGCCCACCGCCTGGGAGCCGCCAATGGTGAACGCGCGGTGCACGCCGGCCACGTGGGCCGCGGCCAGCACCAGCGCGTTCTTCGCGCCCTGGGGCGTGGGCACGACCATGATGATTTCACCGACACCGGCCACATGCGCCGGAATCGCGTTCATCAGCACGCTTGACGGAAAGGCCCCCTAGCCACCGGGCACATAGATGCCCACGCCGTCCAGCGGCGTGACCTTCTGGCCCAGCAGCGTGCCGTCCTCGTCGCGGTAGCTCCAGCTTTCGCCGCAGGCCTTCTTCTGCGCCTCGTGGTAGCGGCGCACGCGCTCGGCGGCCGACTGCAGCGCTGCGCGCTGCACGTCGGGCAGGCCGTCAAAAGCGGCCTTGAGTTCTTCGGCCGTCAGTTCCAGCGCCGCCATGTCCGTGGCGGCAAGACCATCAAAGCGCTGCGTGTACTCGAGCACGGCGGCGTCGCCGCGCTGTTGCACGTCGGCCAGGATGTCGGCCACGCGCTGCTCGATGGCCGCATCGGTGTCGGCCGACCAGTGCAGGCGGGCCTGAAAGGCGGTTTCAAAATCGGCACTGTCGGTGCGCAGGCGAAGAGGCGTGGCTTTCATTTTTTCCGGCTTCAATGAGGGCGTGGGTTCAGGCCTGGGTCTGGGCCTGCGTGGCGCGCGCGAACACGTCGATCAGGCGGCGCATCGGCGCCTGCTTGAGCTTGAGTGCCGCCTGGTTGACGACCAGATGCGAGCTGATGTCCATGATGCGCTCGACTTCGACCAGATGGTTGGCCTTGAGCGTATTGCCCGTGGAAACCAGGTCGACAATGGCGTCTGCCAGGCCCGTGAGCGGCGCGAGTTCCATGCTGCCGTAGAGCTTGATCATGTCGACGTGCACGCCCTTGCTGGCAAAGAAGTTGCGTGCGATCTCGGTGTACTTGGTCGCGACCTTGAGGCGCGAGCCCTGCTTCACGGCCAGCGCATAGTCGAAGTCGGCGCGCACGGCGACGCTCACGCGGCACTGGGCAATGCGCAGGTCCAGCGGCTGGTACAGGCCCTGGGCACCATGCTCGATCAGCGTGTCCTTGCCGGTCACGCCCAGGTCGGCGCCGCCGTACTGCACGTAGGTCGGCACATCGGTGGCGCGCACCAGCACCACGCGCAGGTCGGGCTGGTTGGTGGTCAAAATCAGCTTGCGCGATTTTTCGGGATCTTCCAGCACTTCGATGCCGGCGGCGGCCAGCAGCGGCAAGGTTTCTTCAAAGATCCGGCCTTTGGACAGGGCAAGGGTAATCATCAGACTCTTTCAATATCGGCGCCAATCGCGCGCAGCTTGGCTTCCATGCAGTCGTAGCCACGGTCGAGGTGGTAGATGCGATCGACCACGGTCTCGCCCGTCGCCACCAGGCCGGCAATCACCAGGCTGGCCGAAGCGCGCAGGTCGGTTGCCATCACGGTGGCACCCGACAGGCGTTCCACGCCTTCGACCAGCGCCACCTTGCCGTCAATCTGGATCTTCGCGCCCAGGCGCACCAGTTCGTTGACGTGCATGAAGCGGTTCTCGAAAATCGTTTCGGTGACCGACACCGCGCCGTTGGAGATAACATTCAGCGCCATGAACTGGGCCTGCATGTCGGTGGGGAAACCCGGGTATTCGGTGGTGCGGAAGCTCTGGCCCTTGAGCCGGCCCTGGGACTGCACGCGCAGGCCATCGGGCAGCTCCTCGATATGCACGCCCGCGTCGCGCAGCTTGTCGAGCACGGCGCCGAGGTGATCGGCACGCGCATGGCGCAGCAGCACATCGCCGCCCGTGGCGGCAACGGCGCACAGGAAGGTTCCGGCTTCAATGCGATCGGCCACCACCTGGTGGTCGCAGCCGTGCAGGCGCTCGACGCCCTGGATGGTGATGCGGCTCGTGCCATGGCCCTGGATGCGCGCCCCCATCTTGATCAACATCTCGGCCAGATCGACGATTTCGGGCTCCATCGCGGCATTCTCCAGCACCGTCTCGCCTTCGGCCAGCGCCGCCGCCATCAGGAAATTCTCGGTGCCGGTCACGGTCACCATGTCGGTGGTGATGCGCGCGCCCTGCAGCCGCGTGCGGCCCGCGGGCAGCTTGGCGATCATGTAGCCATGCTCGACCACGATCTGCGCGCCCATGGCCTGCAGGCCCTTGATGTGCTGTTCGACCGGGCGTGAGCCGATCGCGCAGCCGCCGGGCAGGGACACCGTGGCTTCGCCGAAGCGCGCCAGCAGCGGGCCCAGCGCCAGCACCGAGGCGCGCATGGTCTTGACCAGCTCGTACGGCGCTTCGGGCGTCGACAGGCGGCTGGCGTCAAGGCGCACCGAACCGTCGGACGCATGCTCGGCTTCCACGCCCATGTTGCGGATCAGCTTGAGCATGGTCGACACGTCCTGCAGACGCGGCACATTGCGCAGCACCACCGGCTGGTCTGTGAGCAGCGCGGCGCACAGATCGGGCAAGGCGGCGTTCTTGGCGCCGGAAATCGAGACTTCGCCGTGCAGCGGATGACCGCCGCGAATCAGGAGTTTGTCCATGGCTGGTAGGCCCAAATAAAAGTTGAAACGGCCTTGAACGCAGGCGCGAAGGCGTTGTTCGCAGGCCTCAGGCCTTGTTGGCCCACTCTGCGGGGCTGAAAGTCTTCATCGACAGCGCGTGCACTTCATTGGTCTGGATGCGGTTGCCCAGCGTGGCGTAGACCAGGCGCTGGCGCTGCAGCGGGCGCTGGCCTTCGAACGCGGTGCTGACGATGGTTGCGTACCAGTGACTTCCGTCACCTTCGACTTCCAGGATGTCGCAGGCCAGGCCTGCGCTGATGATGGCTTTGAGTTGGTCGGCTGTCATGTCGTATCTCGCGCAGCACCGCTGTCGCGGCCTGCGTAGCCCCCGGCCGCGCAGGCCGGGGAAAGGGTGCAAACAAAAAGAGTCATGGCGACTCAGTGGCGAATCTTGTAGCCGGTGCGCAGCAGATGCACGGCCAGCGCGCTCACGGCAAGCCAGGCGCCGCCGACAATGGCCAGGCTGATCCAGGGCGAGACATCGCTCTGGCCGAAAAAGCCGTAGCGGAAGCCGTCAATCATGTAGAAAAACGGGTTCAAGTGGCTTACTGTCTGCCAGAACGGCGGCAGCGACTGTATCGAATAGAACACGCCCGACAGGAAGGTCATGGGCATGATCAGGAAATTCTGGAACGCCGCCATCTGGTCGAACTTGTCGGCCCAGAGCCCGGCAATCACGCCCAGCGTGCCCAGCAGCGCGGCGCCCAGCACCACGAATACCAGGATCCAGACCGGCGCCGCGAATTCGGGTGTGGCAAAGAACAGCGTGACGATGAACACCCCCAGGCCGACCAGCAGACCGCGCAGCACCGACGAGCCCACATAGGCCGTGAACCAGGCCCAGTGCGACAGCGGCGTCAGCAGGATGAACACCATGGAGCCCATGATCTTGCTCTGCACGATGCTCGAGGAGCTGTTGGCAAAGGCGTTCTGCAGCACGCTCATCATCACCAGGCCGGGAATCAGGAACGCGGTGTAGCTGATGCGGTCATAGACCAGCACCCGGCCCTCGAGCACATGGCCGAACACCAGCAGATACAGCACGGCGGTGAGCACGGGCGCGGCCACGGTCTGGAAACTGACTTTCCAGAAACGCAGCACTTCCTTGTAGAAAAGGGTCTGCCAACCTCTCATGCGACGCTCCCGGCATGGGCTTTGACTTCCGTCCGGGCTTCGCCCATGACGTTCAGGAACACATCCTCGAGATCGGCACGGCGGATTTCCATGTCTTCTATCACCACGCCGGCTTCACGCAACGCGGACAGATAGCGTTCGATGTCGCCCGCGTCATGCGCCGGCATCTGCACGATGCGTCCCGTGACGCGCGCCGCGGTGCGCAGGTGCTCGGGCAGGGGACTGTTGGTCTTGAACTGCAGCACATTGGCCGAGGCCGACTTGAGCAGGTCGGACATGCTCGACAGCTTGACGACCTCGCCCTGCTTGAGCATGGCCACGCGGCTGCACAGCGCTTCGGCCTCTTCGAGGTAATGGGTGGTGAGCAGCACGGTATGGCCTTGCTTGTTGAGCTTGGCAATGAAGTGCCAAAGGGTCTGGCGCAACTCCACGTCGACGCCGGCCGTGGGTTCGTCAAGCACGATGATGGGCGGCTTGTGCACCAGCGCCTGCGCGACCAGCACGCGGCGCTTCATGCCGCCCGACAGCTGGCGCATGTTGGCGTCGGCCTTGTCGGTCAGGCCCAGACTGTGCAGCAGCTCGTCTATCCAGGCATCGTTGTTGCGCACGCCGAAGTAGCCCGACTGAAAGCGCAGCGCCTCGCGCACATTGAAGAACGGATCGAACACCAATTCCTGCGGCACGATGCCCAGCTTGCGCCGTGCCTGGGCGTAATCGGCCTGGACATCGCTGCCCTGGACCAGCACCTTGCCGCTGTCGGCACGCGCCAGCCCGGCCAGGATGCTGATCATCGTGGTCTTGCCCGCCCCGTTGGGCCCGAGCAGGCCGAAGAACTCGCCCTCCTCGATGTCCAGGCTGACGTCATTGAGGGCCCGGAACACGCCCTTGGGCGTGCGGTAGGTCTTGGAGATGGATTGGAATGAGACAGCGGGCATGGGAACTTGGCATTTTAAGCCCGGCCTCGCATTGTTCGCTGCCGGCACGGGTGAAAGCCGCGCACGCAGCCGGTGCTCAAGCGCTCAGCCGGCCAGCGCCGCACCTTCGGGCACCAGCAATGCCTGCACGCCGTAAAGCCGGGACATGGCCAACAGCCCCGCGGGAAGACCCGCGACCGCCAGCGATTTGCCGGCAGCCAGCGCCGCGCGGCGGCATTCCAGCAGCACCGCCAGCGCGGAAGAATCGAAGCTCACCAGCGCCGAGGCGTCGACGTCCACCCGGGACGCGGACGCGGCGCTGATCTGCGCCGACAGCGCCTGGGCGCAGGCCCGGGCCTGCGCGTGCGTCAGTTCAGCGGGCAATTGCAGGCGTGCGGCCTCCATTGCGCTGCGCCTCAGCCCTTGTTGCGCGAAGCCAGCGCCTGGATCAGGCCATCGACGCCACGCGCGTTGATTTCCTGGGCAAACTGGCTGCGGTAGGTCTCGACCAGCCACACGCCCAGCACGTTCAGGTTGTAGATGCGCCACACGCCTTCGGCGTTCTGCTCCAGACGGTAGTCGAGCTGTATGGGATCGCCCTTGCCGCGCACCTCGGTGCGCACCAGCACATCCTTGTCGCCCGGGGCGGCGCGCATCGGCTTGACCACCACGGTCTGGTCGTTGACCTGGGCCAGCGCACCCGAATAGGTGCGAATCAGCAAGGCCTTGAATTCGGCCTGCAGGCGCTGCTTCTGGTCCGGCGTGGCTTCGCGCCACTTGGGGCCGACTGCCGCAGCGGTCATGCGCTGGAAGTTCACATGCGGCATCACCACCTTGTCGACCAGGGCGCTGACGCGTGCCACGTCGCCGGACTTGAGCGTCTTGTCGTTGCGAATCGTGTCCAGCACGTCGGCAGACACGCGCTTGACAAGCGCGTCAGGCGTTTCCTCGGCAGCCAATGCCGACATGGGCAGGGCCGCAGAAAAAGCCAGCCAGGCGGCGGCCGTGGTCGCCAACATACGTCGGTTGATCATCGTATTTCCTTTATGAAGCGCAGGCCTTGCAGACCTCGACGCCTTCGATTGTGCTTGAGCGCATCGGCAGCATGATGACGCGCATGTCAAGGGTTGCAAGCAGATGCAAGCGGGATTCACTCTTCGGGCGGCAGCATGCCGGCATCGCCGTCATCGCCAAAATCGTCGGCATCCAGGCCGTCGCCCTGTCCGCGCTGACCGCGCAGCTGCAGGAAGACATCGCGTGTCAGGCTGTATTTGTCGAGCGCCACCGCGTCAAGCATGTCGCCGGCCTGCAGCAGGCGCGCACGCTTGTCGACCAGGCCGAGCACCGCCAGGCTGTTGCGCACCGGCACGTCATGGGTATAGCCCAGCAGATTGCCCTTGACATCGATGGGCAGGGCCGCGGTGTCGCGCACGGTCGAGGGACCGAGCAGCGGCAGCACCAGGTAAGGCCCCGTGGGCACGCCCCAGCGGCCCAGCGTCAGGCCGAAATCCTGGGGACTGCGCTGCAGCCCCATTTCGCTGGCCACGTCAAACAAGCCACCCAGGCCGAACACCGTGTTGATGCTGAAGCGCACGATGCTGTAGTAAGCGCCCTCGCCCTTGGCCTGGGCCAGGTTGTTGACAAACGACCAGGCGTCGCCGAGGTTGGAGAAGAAGTTGCCGACGCCGTCGCGCGCGATCGCGGGCGTGACATCGCGGTACAGCGTGGCCACGGGCTTGAGCACCGCCTCGTCCAGCGCGGTGTTGAAGCTGTACATGCTGCGGTTGTACGACTCGAACGGGTCGGCGGGGTTGGAGGCCTTGGCCGTGGTGGGCGTGGCGCTCTCAGCCGCGGCCTGGGGATCGGCCGTGGTGGCACAGCCGGCAAGCGCCAGCGTCAGTGCCAGCGCGGCAAGGCCACGCTGCGCAAGGGTATGGGGTTTGCGGGGCGCACCCGCCAGTTTCATTGTGGTCATTGTTTTTCCGGTGCAGGAGCGCTGGAGCCACCATCTTCCGCCTTGTTGTAAAGGAACTGTCCAATGAGGTTTTCCAGCACCACGGCCGACTGGGTGGCGATGATGCGGTCGCCCGGAGCGAGCACGGCTTCATCGGCACCGGCCTCGATGCCTATGTATTGATCGCCCAGCAGGCCGCTGGTCAGGATCTTGAGAGAGCTGTCCTTGGGAAAGCTGTACTGCTTTTCCAGCGCCAGGTTGACGCTGGCCTGGAACGTCTTGTCGTCAAAGGTGATCGACTGCACCCGGCCCACGACCACGCCCGCGCTGCGCACCGCGGCCTTGGGCTTGAGCCCGCCGATATTGTCAAAACGCGCGCTCACGGCATAGGTCTGCTGAAAGCTCAGGCTCAGCAGATTGGCCGACTGCAAGGCCAGGAACACCAGGGCCGCTGCGCCAAGCAGCACAAACAAGCCCACCCACACGTCACTTTTCGATTGCTGCATGAATCTTCCTCTCACCCACCTGGTGGGAGCATCAAATACTGAACATCGTGGCGGTGAGCAGGAAGTCCAGCCCCAAAATGGCCAGCGAGGCCATCACCACGGTGCGCGTTGTCGCGCGGGAAACACCTTCGGGCGTAGGCTTGGCCAGATAGCCCTGCAGCAGCGCCACGAAGGTCACGGCCACGCCAAACACCAGGCTCTTGAGAACACCATTGCCCAGATCGGCCCACCAATCGACGCCCTGCTGCATCTGGCCCCAGAAAGCGCCGCCGTCCACGCCTATCATCAGCACGCCGACAATCCAGCCGCCAATCACGCCTACGGCGCTGAACACCGCGGCCAGCAAGGGCAGCACGATCACGCCGGCCCAGAAACGCGGCGCGAGAATGCGGCGCACCGGATCGACCGCCATCATTTCCATCGCGCTGAGCTGCTCGCCGGCCTTCATCAAACCGATTTCAGCCGTCAGCGCCGTGCCCGCGCGCCCGGCAAACAGCAGCGCCGTCACCACCGGCCCGAGCTCGCGCACCAGCGACAGCGCCACCAGCAGGCCCAGGGCCTCGGCCGAACCGTAGCGCTGCAGCGTGTAATAGCCTTGCAGGCCCAGCACGAAGCCGACAAACAGGCCCGATACGCCAATGATGGCCAGCGAATAGTTGCCCAGAAAATGAATCTGGTCGCCCATCAGGCGCGGCCGGCGCAGCGTTGCGCCCAGCAGGCCTATGAGCCGCAGCAGCAGGCGCGTGGCCTGGCCTATGGCCGTGCAATGCTCACGCGCGGCGCGGCCTATGCGCGCGGGATGCAGGCGGTTCATGCGCGACCTCCCGGGCCGAAGTCCTGGGCCGCGTCGGGCCCCGGATAATGAAACGGTACCGGTCCGGTGGCGCGCGCGTGCACGAACTGGTCGACCAGCGGGTCGGTGCTTGCCAGCACCTCGGCCGGCGTGCCCTGGGCCGCGACACAGGCCGGGCCGAGAATGATCACATGGTCGGCGACCTGGAAAGTCTCGACCACGTCGTGCGAGACCAGCACCGTGGTCAGGCCCATGGCGTCGTTCAGTTCGCGTATCAGGTGGGCGGCCGTGCCCAGCGCAATCGGGTCCAGGCCGGCAAAAGGCTCGTCATACATGATCAGCTCGGGGTCCAGCGCAATGGCCCGCGCCAGCGCCACGCGCCGCGCCATGCCGCCCGAGATTTCGCTGGGCATCAGGCCGCGCGCGCCGCGCAGGCCCACGGCCTGCAGCTTCATCAGCACGATGTCGCGCACCAGCGCTTCGGGCAGATCGGTGTGCTCGCGCAGCGCGAAGGCCACGTTGTCGAACACGCTCATGTCGGTGAACAGCGCGCCGAACTGGAACAGCATGCCCATGCGCCGGCGCGCCGCGTACAGCTGCGCCTGGTTCATTGCGCCTATGTCCTGGCCGTCAAACAGCACCTGGCCCTGCTGGGCGCGCTGCTGCCCGCCGATCAGCCGCAGCACCGTGGTCTTGCCGCCGCCGGAAGCCCCCATCAGCGCCGTGACCTTGCCACGCGGGATCTGCAAACTGAGGTCGCGCAGGATCACCCGCTCACCATAACCAAAGGTTACGTTGCGCAGTTCGACCAGGGGCGCGGGTGCTGTCATGGACCTACGGCTCCTACAGGAAAAAACAAGAATTCATCACGGAAGTGATGTTAAACGATTACATACATTCATGTATGTTTGCTGACACTAACCCACAGAAACAGCCCCCCGTTTTGCGGCTGGACCGGCAGTCGGTTAAAGCATATTGTGCAGAAATGCCTGCGTGCGTGCGTGCTTTGGCTGCGCAAAGAATTGTGCCGCCGGACCCGACTCGATCAATTCCCCGCGGTCCATGAAAGCCACGCGGTGCGCCACTTCGCGCGCAAAGCCCATTTCATGCGTGACCACCAGCATGGTCATGTGCTCCTCGGCCAGTTCGCGCATGGTGCGCAGCACTTCGCCCGTGAGCTCGGGGTCCAGCGCCGACGTGGGCTCGTCAAACAGCAGGATGTCGGGCTCCATGGCCAGCGCGCGCGCAATCGCCACGCGCTGCTTTTGTCCGCCCGACAGGCGTGCCGGGTAGCTGTTGCGCTTTTCCAACAGGCCGACCTTCTGCAGCAAGGCTTCGGCGCGCGGCACGACCTGGCCGCGCGCCAGGCCTTTGACGATCATCGGTGCCTCGATCACGTTCTCCAGCACCGTCAGGTGGGGAAACAGATTGAACGACTGGAACACCATGCCCATCTTGCGGCCTATGCGGCGGATCTGCGCTTCGGGCACATAGCTGCAGACGCCAGCGGCATCGGTCTCGGCCAGAAGCTCGCCTTCGATGTGGATATGACCGCTGTCAATCGTTTCCAGGTGGTTGAGGCAGCGCAGGAACGTGCTCTTGCCCGAGCCCGAGGGGCCGATCACGGCCACCACTTCGCCGCGCAGCAGGTCCAGCGACACATTGCGCAGCACGGGCAGGCCGTTGAAGCCCTTGCAGATGTCGCGCGCGCTGATCATCACTTCGCTGCCCGGCGCCGACCGGGCCGGCGCCGGGCGCGCAGCGGTCGTCTCAAGCGTCGTATTTGGCATAGCGTTTCTCCAGGTACTGGAAGCCCCAGGTCAGCACCAGGGTCATGACAAGATAAAAGCACGCGGCCACGATGAACGGCGTGGTCGTGAAGTCGCGCTGCACGATGCCGCGCGCCGCGCGCAGCAGGTCGTTGAGCGCCAGCACGTAGATCAGCGAAGTGTCCTTGACCAGGGTGATGGTCTCGTTGCTCATGGGCGGCAGGATGCGCGGCCAGATCTGCGGCAGCACGATGCGGCGCATGGTCTGGCCATAGGTCAGGCCCAGCACCTTGGCGCCTTCGTACTGGCCGCGGTCTATCGACTGGATGCCGGCACGGAAGATTTCCGCGAAATAGGCAGCGTAATTGAGCGAGAAGGCCACAACCGCAGCGGGAAAGTCGTCAAACCGGACACCGATCACCGGCACGAAAGGCAGGGCGAAATAGATGAACAGCATCTGCAGCATCAGCGGCGTGCCGCGCATCAGCCAGATATAGCCGTTGACCAGGCGCGCCAGCCCGCGAAACCGCGAAACGCGCACCAGCGCCAGCGTGAGCCCCAGCGGCACCGCCAGGACCAGCGTCACCACGAACAGCTTGAGAGTGACCAGCGCCCCCTGGGACAGGGGCCCCAGAAGGGAGAGAACGTATTCCATGCAATTGCCTTGTAGTCCAGAAACGCAAAACACCGGCAGGCCTGTGACGGCGCAGCCGGTGTGAAGCGCTGGACGGTGTGCTTACTTGATGATGTCCTTGCCAAACCACTTGGTGGCAATTTCGGCGGCCTTGCCGTCCTTCTTCATATCAGCCATGGATGCTTCCAGCTTGGACAGCAGTTCCGTGTCTTCCTTGCGCAGGCCCACGCCATATTCTTCAACGCCGAAGTTTTCCTCGAGCACGCGGTACTCTTCGGCCTTCTTGGCAACGTGGAAGCGGCCGACGACTTCGTCAACCACAACGGCATCGAGGCGACCGGCGGACAGGTCCATCAGCGCCGTGATGTTGTCGCCGAAAGTCTTCAATTCCTTGAAGCTCTTGGCCACGGCTTCGTCCTTCTTGATCGCATCCACGGCCGAGCTGCCGTCCTGCGCGCCCACGACCTTGCCCGCGAGGTCGGCCTTGGACTTGATGCCGCCGCTGGCCAGCACCACGATGATCTGGTGGTTTTCCATGTAGGGCGCGGAGAAGGCGATCTTTTCCTTGCGCTGCTCGGTGATGGTCAGGCCGTTCCACAGCATGTCCACGCGCTTGCCCGCGAGTTCGGCTTCCTTGGCGCTCCAGTCGATGGGCTTGAACTGCATGTCCAGGCCCATGCGCTTGCCGGCTTCACGCGCCAGGTCGATGTCGAAACCGACCAGTTCGTTCTTCTCGTCACGGAAACCCATGGGCGGGAAGTTGTCGTCCAGGCCGACCACCACTTTGGTCACGGCAGCAGGAGCAGCCGGCGCTGCATCGGCAGCGGGCTTGGGCTCATTCTTGCCACAGGCAGCCAAAATGGCGCTCAGGACCAGCATCGCGACGAGATTACGTTTTTTCATGGCGGTAAAAATGAGGAAACACGGCAAAAGCATGGGGCAAAAGGCGCGCACTGCGCCTGCCGACCTGCAGGGGAGGCGGCTATTGTCGCCCAGACCTGCGCAAAACGCATGAGAGTGGCGCAAACCGCCCCTGGCGGCGCTTGTCTTTTCACCCACCATGACGCCATCCGAGCGCTTCTCCATGGATTTCACACTCATCCAGGCCTACCGCGAGACCGATTACATGGTTCATGCCCAGCCGGAATTCGTGCTGCGCATTGACCAGCCCTGCCCTGCGCTTGCCGCGTACTACACGCGCCGGCGCATGACCTGCGCCTGCCTGATCACCGCCTGGAATCCGCACAGCCAGCCCTTGTCGCAGGCCGAGAACCAGGTACGCCAAGCCATTCTGGAGCAGGAACTGCAACAGGCCGGCCGGCAGTGGATGCCTGCCGTGGGCCAGCATCCAACCAATGGCTGGCCACCTGAAGCCGGCTGCTTTGTCGAAGGAATGAGCGAAGAAGCGGCAAGCGAATGGGGCCGGGCCTACGAGCAGAACGCCGTGGTCTGGTGCGGGACGGATGCGGTGCCCCGGCTGGTGTTGCTGCGCTGAGACAAAAGGTTGGAGCCGCCAAGGCAAGCGCAGCGCGAACGGCGATTGGAACACCGTCGGAAAACCGTTCGGGCTGAGCCTGTCGAAGCCCAGACCTGCGCCAATGCAAAAAAGGCGCTCCCTCCGCGGGAGCGCCTCTTGCCGGGTCTTAGGTGGTTCAGCGCGGCAGCGTGCTCTTGCCCATCAGGAAGGCATCGACCGCACGCGCAGCCTGGCGGCCTTCGCGTATCGCCCAGACGACCAGCGACTGGCCGCGGCGCATGTCACCGGCGGCAAACAGCTTGGGCACGCTGGTGGCATAGCCCACGGCAGCGTCGGTCGTGGCCTTGGCGTTGCCGCGCTGGTCCTTCTCGACGCCAAACGATTCCAGGATGGACGCCACGGGGCTCACAAAGCCCATGGCCAGGAACACCAGGTCGGCCTTGAGGATCTGCTCCGAGCCCGGCACTTCGGCCATCTTGCCGTCCTTCCATTCCAGGCGCACGGTCTTGACGCCCGTGAGCTGGCCCTTCTCGCCGATGAATTCCTTGGTGCCGATCGCGAACTCGCGCTCGCAGCCTTCGTCATGGCTGGAAGAAGTACGCAGCTTGTAGGGCCAGTAGGGCCAGACCAGGGGCTTGTTCTCCTGCTCGGGCGGCATGGGCATCAGCTCGAACTGCGTGACGCTCACGGCGCCATGGCGGTTCGAAGTGCCGACGCAGTCGCTGCCGGTATCGCCGCCACCGATGACGATCACGGTCTTGCCGTCGGCGCGGATCTGGTTCTTGAGCTTGTCGCCGGCGTTGACCTTGTTCTGCTGGGGCAGGAACTCCATGGCGAAATGCACGCCGTTGAGTTCGCGGCCGGGCACGGGCAGGTCACGCGACTGCTCGGCACCGCCGGACAGCAGCACGGCGTCGAATTCGGCCATCAGCTTTTCGGGCGAGACGGTTTCCTTGGCCCAGTTGGTGACCTTGGAATCCTTGCCCAGGCCTTCGGCGCCCGCAACCAGCACGCCGGTGCGTATGGTCACGCCTTCGGCTTCAAGCTGCTTGGCGCGCAGGTCGATGTGCGACTTCTCCATCTTGAAGTCGGGAATGCCGTAGCGCAGCAGGCCGCCGATGCGGTCGTTCTTCTCGAACAGCGTGACCGAATGACCGGCGCGCGCCAGCTGCTGGGCCGCGGCCATGCCGGCCGGGCCGGCGCCAATGATGGCCACGGTCTTGCCGGTCTTGAGGGCCGCAGGCATGGGCTTGACCCAGCCCTCTGCCCAGGCGCGGTCGATGATCGCGTGCTCGATGCTCTTGATGCCGATGGGCGCGGCGTTGATGTTCACCACGCAGGCGGCTTCGCAGGGCGCGGGGCAGATGCGGCCGGTGAACTCGGGGAAGTTGTTGGTGCTGTGCAGCACCTTGATCGCGTTCGCCCAGTCGTCGCGATAGACCAGATCATTGAAGTCCGGAATGATGTTGTTGACCGGGCAGCCGTTGTTGCAAAACGGCGTGCCGCAGTCCATGCAGCGCGCGCCCTGCACCTTCGCCTGTTCGGGCGTGAGTGCAATGACGAACTCCTTGTAGTTCTTGAGGCGCTCGGCAACAGGCTTGTAGCCCTCTTCGATGCGCTCGTACTCCAGAAAACCGGTGGCTTTTCCCATGATGAAACTGTCCTTGAATAATTGGCGAATGGCGGTGGCTTGTCGGGCGCTTCAAATGGCCACGACTGGCTCGGACTCCGTAGCTAGTTCTGCTTTCGCAGCAATGGCTTCCTTCGCTTTTCGTTCATGGATTTCAGACAGGGCGCGCTGGTATTCGGACGGGAACACCTTGACGAACTTGGCGCGGGCCGCGGCCCAGTTGTCGAGCAGCTCACGCGCCCGCTTGGAGCCGGTCCAGCGGCTGTGGGCTTCGACCAGCGCCCGCAGCTGCTGTTCGTCGCTCTCGCCGCGGTGCCAGATGCCGGGGTGCACGCTGGTCGCGAATTCGCTGTGCGGCAGCACTTTTTCCAGCATCACCGACGCGGTGTTGCAGCGCTTGGCGAACTGGCCGTCCTCGTCATAGACGTAGGCCACGCCGCCGCTCATGCCGGCCGCGAAGTTGCGGCCGGTCTTGCCCAGCACCACCACGGTGCCGCCGGTCATGTATTCGCAGCCATGGTCGCCCGTGCCTTCGACGACGGCCGTCGCACCCGACAGGCGCACCGCGAAACGTTCACCGGCCACGCCGCTGAAGAAGGCTTCGCCGCTGGTCGCACCGAACATCACGGTGTTGCCGACAATGGTGTTGGACACCGAGGCGCCGCGGAAGGCGTGGCTGGGGCGCACGATGATGCGGCCGCCCGACAGGCCCTTGCCCGTGTAGTCGTTGGCGTCGCCGGTCACGTTGAGCGTGATGCCCTTGCACAGGAAGGCGCCAAACGACTGGCCGCCCGTGCCTTCGAAGTGGATGCGGATGGTGTCATCCGGCAGGCCTTCGGCATGGGCGCGGGTCACGGCGCCCGACAGCATCGCGCCAACCGAACGGTTCACGTTGCGCGCGACTTCCATGATGCGCACTGGTTCGCCGTTCTCGATTGCCGGCTTGCAGCGCTCGATCAGCTTGACGTCCAGTGCCTTGTCCAGCAGGTGGTCCTGGGTGTCGACATGGAAGCGCGGCACGTCGGCGGGAACGATGGGCTGGGCAAACAGGCGGCTGAAGTCCAGGCCCTGGGCCTTCCAGTGCTCCAGGCCCTTGCGGGTGTCGAGCAGGTCGGAGCGGCCGATCAGGTCGTTGAACTTGCGGATGCCCAGCTGGGCCATGATCTGGCGCACTTCCTCGGCAACGAAGAAGAAGTAGTTCACGACATGCTCGGGCTTGCCGGAGAACTGCTTGCGCAGCACCGGGTCCTGCGTGGCCACGCCCACCGGGCAGGTGTTCAGATGGCACTTGCGCATCATGATGCAGCCTTCGACCACCAGCGGAGCGGTGGCGAAGCCGAACTCGTCGGCGCCCAGCAGCGCGCCGATGACGACGTCGCGGCCGGTCTTCATCTGGCCGTCGGCCTGGACACGCACACGACCGCGCAGGCGGTTGAGCACCAGCGTCTGCTGGGTTTCGGCCAGGCCGATTTCCCAGGGACCGCCAGCGTGCTTGATGGACGACAGCGGCGAAGCGCCGGTGCCGCCGTCATGGCCGGCAATCACGATGTGGTCGCTCTTGCACTTGGTGACGCCCGCGGCAATCGTGCCGACGCCGATTTCGGACACCAGCTTGACCGAGATGTCGGCATGCGGGGCGACGTTCTTCAGATCGTGGATCAGCTGTGCCAGATCTTCGATCGAGTAGATGTCGTGGTGCGGTGGGGGCGAGATCAGACCCACGCCCGGCACCGAGTGGCGCATGCGGCCGATGTACTCAGTGACCTTGCCGCCAGGCAGCTGTCCGCCTTCGCCGGGCTTGGCGCCCTGGGCCATCTTGATCTGGATCTGGTCCGAGGACGACAGGTACTCGGCGGTGACACCGAAGCGGCCCGACGCCACCTGCTTGATCTTGGAGCGCAGCGAATCGCCGTCTTGCAACGGAACGTCGACTTCGACCTGGTCGGCGCCAATCACCGAACCCAGGGTCTCGCCCTTCTTGATCGGAATGCCCTTGAGTTCGTTGCGATAGCGCTTGGGATCCTCGCCGCCTTCGCCGGTGTTGCTCTTGCCGCCGATGCGGTTCATGGCCACGGCCAGCGTCGCATGGGCTTCGGTTGAGATCGAGCCCAGCGACATCGCGCCGGTGGCGAAACGCTTGACGATTTCCGCCGCCGACTCGACTTCGTCAAGCGCGATGGCCTGGGCCGGGTCGACCTTGAACTCGAACAGGCCGCGCAGCGTCATGTGGCGCTGGCTCTGGTCGTTGACCAGCTGGGCGTATTCCTTGAAGGTGCTGAAGTTGTTGGAGCGCGTCGCGTGCTGCAGCTTGGCAATCACGTCGGGTGTCCACATGTGCTCCTCGCCACGCGCGCGCCAGGCGTACTCGCCGCCGGCTTCCAGCATGGTCTCGAGCACCGGGTCATCGCTGAACGCCGCCAGGTGGTTGCGAATGGTTTCCTCGGCGATCTCGAAGACGCCGATGCCTTCGATCCGGCTGGCCGTGCCCGTGAAGTACTTGTCGACGGTGTCGGTGCTCAGGCCAATGGCCTCGAACAGCTGCGCGCCGCAGTAGCTCATGTAGGTGCTCACGCCCATCTTGGACATGATCTTGGACAGGCCCTTGCCGATTGCCTTGACGTAGTTGTAGACGGCCTTCTCGCCCGACAGGTCGTCCGGCAGGTCCTTGCCCATGTGCAGCAGGGTTTCCATCGCCAGGTAGGGATGGACGGCTTCGGCGCCGTAGCCGGCAAGCACGGCGAAATGGTGGATTTCGCGCGCCGTGCCGGTTTCAACGACCAGGCCGGCGGTGGTGCGCAGGCCTTCACGCACCAGGTGCTGGTGAATGGCCGACAGCGCCAGCAGCGCGGGAATCGCGACCTGGGTGGCCGACAGCGCGCGGTCGCTGATGATCAGGATGTTGGCGCCGCCGCGGATCGCATCGACGGCCTGGGCGCACAGCGAAGCCAGCTTGGCTTCGACGCCCTGCTTGCCCCACGACAGCGGGTAGGTGATGTCTATGGTCACGCTCTTGAACTTGCCCTGGGTGTGCTGCTCGATGTTGCGCAGCTTGTCCATGGCTTCGAAGTCCAGCACCGGCTGGTGCACTTCGAGTCGCATCGGCGGGTTGACCTGGTTGATGTCCAGCAGGTTGGGCTTGGGGCCGATGAACGACACCAGCGACATCACGATCGCTTCGCGGATCGGGTCGATGGGCGGGTTCGTCACCTGGGCGAACATCTGGCGGAAATAGTTGTAAAGCGGCTTGTTGCGGTCCGACAGCACGGCCAGCGGGCTGTCGTTGCCCATCGAGCCCACGCCCTCCTCGCCCTTGGCGGCCATGGGCGCGAGCAGGAACTTGATGTCTTCCTGGGTGAAGCCGAAGGCCTGCTGGCGCTCTAGCAGCGGCAGCGTGGCGACGGGCGGCTGAACCGTGCCCTTGCCGCCGACGTCGTCAAGCTTGATGCGCAGGTTCTCGATCCACTGCTTGTAGGGCTTGGTGTTGACGATGTTGGCCTTGAGCTCCTCGTCTTCGATCAGCCGGCCTTGCTCCAGGTCGATCAGCAGCATCTTGCCGGGCTGCAGACGCCACTTGCGGATGATCTTGCTGTCGGGCACGGGCAGCACGCCGACTTCGGAGGCCAGGATCACGAGGTCGTCATCGGTGATCACGTAGCGCGAAGGACGCAGGCCGTTGCGGTCCAGTGTGGCGCCGATCTGGCGGCCGTCGGTGAACACGATCGATGCCGGGCCGTCCCACGGTTCCATCATTGCGGCGTGGTATTCATAGAAGGCGCGGCGGCGCTCATCCATGGACTCATGCTGTTCCCAGGGTTCGGGAATCATCATCATCACGGCCTGGCTGATCGGGTAGCCGGCCATGGTCAGCAGCTCGAGGCAGTTGTCGAACGTCGCGGTATCGGACTGGTCGGCAAAGCTGATGGGATAGAGCTTCTTCAGGTCTTCGGCCAGCACCGGCGAAGCCATCACGCCTTCGCGGGCGCGCATCCAGTTGTAGTTGCCCTTGACGGTGTTGATTTCACCGTTGTGCGCAACGTAGCGATAGGGGTGGGCCAGAGGCCACTCGGGGAAGGTGTTGGTCGAGAAGCGCTGGTGCACCAGGCCGATGGCCGAGACGCAGCGCTCGTCCTCGAGGTCCTTGAAGTACACGCCCACCTGGTCGGCCAGCAGCAGGCCCTTGTAGACCACGGTGCGGCTGCTCATGCTGGGAACGTAGTATTCCTTGCTGTGCTTGAGCTTGAGGCCCTGGATGGCGGCGCTGGCGGTCTTGCGGATCACATACAGCTTGCGCTCGAGCGCGTCCTGCACGATCACGTCGTTGCCGCGGCCGATGAACACCTGGCGCAGCACGGGCTCCTTGGCACGCACCGTGGGCGACATGGGCATGTCGAGGTTCACGGGCACATCGCGCCAGCCGAGCAGCACCTGGCCTTCAGCCTTGATCGCGCGCTCCATCTCCTGCTCGCAGGCCAGGCGCGAAGCGTGCTCCTTGGGCAGGAAGATCATGCCCACGCCGTACTCGCCCGCAGGCGGCAGCACGACGCCCTGCAGCGCCATTTCTTCACGGTACAGCTGGTCGGGCAGCTGGATCAGGATGCCCGCGCCGTCGCCCATGAGCTTGTCGGCACCGACCGCGCCGCGGTGGTCGATGTTCTCGAGGATCTTGAGCGCACCGGTCACGATGTCGTGGCGCTTCTCACCTTTGATGTGGGCGACAAATCCCAAGCCGCACGCGTCGTGCTCATTGCTCTTGGAATACAGACCGTGTTCTTGGAGATGGGTGATCTCGGCAGCCGTAGTCATGGCGGAATCCTCAATTATTTTCGCAGGGAGCCCGAGATTACGACAGTGCATCAACCTATGCAAGAAAATATAATTGGGGTCAGATTCAATTATTACCCGATGATTTTATTCGGATAATAAATTAGGGACACATCAAATTCAGGAGCAAAGAATTCCCGCCTGGAAAGCCTTAGCGTTGTTTCTAGCGTCAGGCTACCGTATCAAGCGGTTTTTTGGGTGGGCGGCCGGCGCGCTGGCGCACCACCCGGCGTTGGGTGCGGTTCTGCAGATCGGCGACGAACTTCGGCGAGCCCAGCGCCCAGCCGCGCAGCGCCGACTGCTCTATGGTCTCCAGCTGCTCGGCCGAAAGCCCGGCGTTCACGGCAGCCTTGTAGCCCGCTTCGCGGGCAAAAGGCGTATTTCCCAGCGCCCAGAACGAGGGATGCGGATGGACCAGCGTGGTGTAGCGCAAGCCGGCATTGTGGGCGTAGCTTGACCAGACGTAATCGGCGGGCTCGCGCGCCAGGCCGGCGCGTACCGGGCTCCAGTCGAGCGCCACCATGCTGGCCAGCAGATACTCCGCGGGATCGACCACATTGGCGCGGTAGCGCCCGTTCCACAGCGTGCCGCTGCGGCCATGGCGGTTGTTGAAGTAGCGCACATAGCTGCGCCCCACCGATTGCATGAATTGCGGCAGCCCGGTGTCGGTCTCGGGGGTCACCAGCAGCTGGAACTGGTCGGGCAGCAGCACGTAGGCATGGATGTCCACGCCAAAGCGCCTGGCCATCTCGCGCAGCAGCTCCAGCATCTGGTTGCAATCGGCGGTGTCGACAAAGATCTCCGCGCCGTTGTTGCCGCGCTGGATGATGTGGTGCGGCAGGGACGCGAGGGTCAGGCGGGGGAGACGGGCCATGGGTGGATGCGCTCTGGCGAAGGGAACAACAGGCCCGCGTCTTGAAACGGGGCCGTTCATCCTTCGACAGGCTCAGGACGAACGGTTGTTCCCGTTCGCCCTGAGCCTGTCGAAGGGCCGGCAACCATTATCCCGGCTAAGCCGGTGGATCAGTCCTGCGCCACGGACGGCAACCGAAACCGCGTCTCGCCCAGGCTGTCCAAGCCGAACTCCTTGAGCAGTTGCTGCAGCCGCTCGGCCGCGCTGCGCTTGCGGTTGCCGGTGAAGCGCGCGACGATCAGCTCGTTCTTCATGCTGTGCTCCCAGCCCACCAGCTCGGTCACCGTGACCTGGTAGCCCGAGGCTTCGAGGAACAGGCAGCGCAGCACGTTGGTGATCTGGCTGCCCATTTCGCGCGTGTGGATGGGATGGCGCCAGAGTTCGGCCAGCGGCGTGCGCGTGAGGCTCAGCGCCTTGGTCTCGCGCAGGCAGGCCGCGACTTCGGCCTGGCAACACGGCACGATCACCATTGCCTTGGCTTTCTTCTCCAGGCCGAAGGCAATTGCATCGTCGGTCGCGGTATCGCAGGCATGCAGGGCCGTGACCACGTCAAAGCGCTCGGGCATGGATTCGACGCGCGTCGACTCGGCAACCGACATGTTGAGAAAGTGCATGCGCTCGAAACCCAGCTGCGCGGCCAGCGCCTGCGAGGCCTCGACCAGCGGGGCGCGGGTTTCAATGCCGTAGATCTGTCCACGGCCCAGGGCCTTGAAGAACAGGTCGTAGAGGATGAAGCCCAGGTAGGACTTGCCTGCGCCGTGGTCGGCCAGCGTCACCGCGTGCTCGTCTGCCGACAGCTCCTTGAGCAAGGGCTCGATGAACTGATAGAGGTGGTAGACCTGCTTGAGCTTGCGGCGTGAATCCTGGTTGATCTTGCCTTCGCGCGTGAGAATGTGCAGCGCCTTGAGCAGCTCTATGGACTGGCCGGGGCGCAGATCGAGCTGCTGGACCGGATCCTGCGGCGCCTTCTTCGCGCTCTGTTTGTCCTGTCGCGCCATTTATGCGCTTTCCTTGGCGGCAGCCGTATGCCCGGTCACCGGGCAGGTCGCGCCCACGCCCAGGTCCAGCCAGCCGACGATGCCCAGCTTCTCCAGCGTCTGCATGTTGTTCTCGTAGATCGCCTCGGCTTCGGGAAATGCTTCCACGGCCTTGTCTATGCTGTCTTCGCGCAGCAGGTGCAAGATGGCGTAAGGCGCGCGATTGGTGCAGTTGGTCACGTCGTCGACTTCCGTGCCCTCGAACTGGAACTGCGGGTGGAACGAGGCAACCTGCAGGATGCCGCCCAGATCCATGGCTTCGACCAGCTCGTCGGCGAGCTCCAGGAAGTCGTTGAAATCGAGGAAGTCTTGCAACGCATGCGGCACGATCAGCAAGGTGGTGTCGCGCTTTTCGGGCGAAATTTCAGCCAGTGCTTCGAGTTCGACCTGCAGCTGCTCGGCCACGCCGCGCGCATCCGTGGCTTCGCTGACCACGTAATGGATCTGATTCTTCACGTGCACGGCCTTGGCAAACGGGCACAGGTTCAGCCCTATGACCGCCTTTTCAAGCCAGCGCCGGGTGTCTTCGATGACCAGGTCAGTGGGATAGGCCTGCAGATCAGGCGCAGAGGAAAATTCGGTCATGGGAGTAGCCTTGTCGTGCACGCGAGCGCCTGGGCTGCGCGCATTGTGGGCGGCGCGGCCATGCGAAAGCGTTGGTGGGGGTCGACAATTGTAGCGATCACGGCGCGCCGGCGCTGGGCAACGGGCAATCGCGCGCGCCGGGCTTCAGCTCAGCAGCTGCCTGCCGGTGAGCCTGGCGTGCTCGCGCGCCGCATAACGGTCGGTCATGCCGGCAATGAAGTCGCAGACCACGCGCGCCAGCGCGACTGCATCGGCCGCGGTTGCGGCGCGCTCGGCATAGCGCGGCTTCATTTCCTGCGGGCGCACCAGATAGATCGCAAACAGCTCGCGCACCACGACCTGGGCGAGGTCGGTGGTCTGCATCACCTGCGGGTGGCGGTAGAGGTTCTGGAACAGAAAGCGCTTGAGCTGCGTGGATTCGGCGCGCATCGCGGCGCTGAAGGCCACCAGCGGCGGCGCCAGCCGCACGGCATGGGCGTCGGCGGGGTCGGTCAGCGCCAGCCGCGCTTGGCTCTCGGCAACCACGTCATAGACCTGGTCGCTGAGCATGCGGCGTATGGTTTCATAGAGCAGCCGGCGCGCGCCATGCGGCTGCGCCGTAATCTGCGGGTACTGAGCCAGCGTCAGCGCATGGTAGCGCGCGAACAGCGGCACGGCCAGCAGCTGCTCCATGCTGATCAGACCGGAGCGCACGCCGTCGTCGACATCATGGGCGTTGTAGGCAATCTCGTCGGCAAGATTGCACAGCTGGGCCTCGAGCGAAGGCTGCTCGCCGCGCAGAAAGCGCTGGGCTATGCCGCCGGGCTCGCGCTGTTCGATGCGCTCGGCATTCGCCCGCGAGCAATGCTTGAGAATGCCTTCGCGCGTCTCGAAGGTGAGATTCAGTCCGTCGAAGCCGGGATAGCGCTCCTCGAGCCGGTCAACCACGCGCAGGCTTTGCAGGTTGTGCTCGAAACCGCCCCACTCGCGCATGCATTCGTTGAGCGCATCCTGGCCCGCGTGGCCAAACGGCGTGTGGCCCAGGTCATGCGCCAGGCAGATGGCTTCGACCAGGTCCTCGTTGAGCCGCAGCGAGCGCGCGATCGAGCGGCCCAGCTGCGCGACTTCGAGCGAATGCGTGAGCCGCGTGCGAAACAGATCACCTTCGTGGTTCAGGAACACCTGGGTCTTGTAGACCAGCCGGCGAAACGCCGACGAGTGCACGATGCGGTCGCGATCGCGCTGGTGGTCGGAGCGCGTGGGCGCAGGCGTCTCGGCATGCAGCCGGCCGCGCGTCTGCGCGGGCTGGCTGGCCCAGCGGGCCAGGCATTCAGATGAGGCGAACTGCGGCAGATGCACATTCATCTTGCAAGCTCAAACGTCGCGATATCCGCCGGCGCCGGGCCGCCCCAAGCCGGTGGACGGCCCCCTTGGGGGGGCGCAGCAGCGAGCAAGCGTGGGGGCACCATTAAAGGCAGCAAGCGTCTATCACCTCGCGCACCAGCGTATCGGGCGCCGAACGCACCAGGGCCTTGCCGGGCTCGGCAATCAGCACGAAGCGGATTTCTCCGCCTTCGGCCTTCTTGTCGACACGCATGTGCTGCAGGTAGTGGCCGGCATTGTCGCGGCTGGCGATGATTGCGCCGCGCGTAGGCAGGCCGGCGCGCGCGATCAGCCGCACCAGGCGCTGCACGAATTCCTCGTCGACCAGGCCCAGGCGGCGCGACAGCCGCGCGGCCATGACC
>JBBKVU010000559.1:0-7149 GCA_037968595.1 Comamonas sp. | reverse complement strand
TCGCGCGCCTGGGCAATCAGGTCGTCGCGGCGGTCGTCATCGGCCTGCTGGAATTCCTGCCACCAGCTGGCCAGCGACTCATCGACTTCGCCGACGTCGGCGCGCAGTCGCAGGAAGTCGAAGCCGGCGCGAAAGCGCGCCTGCTCGACCAGGCCCAGCGGCGTGACGCCCGAGCGCTTCTCGAAACGCGGCTGCATGATCCAGATTTCGCGCATGTCGGCAGCCAGCTTGCCGCGGCCGGACACGTCGCCTATGCGCTGGTTGAACACATCGTCGATCGCGTCCTGCAATGCGGGAAACGAATGCTGGCGCTGCTGCAGGCGCTGCTCCCAGCCGAGCTTGACGTCCTGCCACAGCACGCAGGCCAGCAGGAAGCTGGGCGCGACCGGCTTGCCTTCGCTCACGCGGCGGTCGGTGTCGGCCAAGGCCGCCGTGACAAACGGGTGGTCGGCGCGCTCGACAACCACATCCAGCAGAGGATAGATGCCGCGGTCCAGGCCCAGGTCGCGCAAGCGCGACACCGAAGCCAGTGCATGGCCGGTCTGCAGCAGCTTGAGCATTTCGTCGAACAGACGGCTTTGCGGCACTTCGGCCAGCAGGTGCTGGCTGGCAATCAGCGGCGCGGCGGTCTTGGGCTCGAGCTTGAAGCCGACATCGTGCAGCTTGGCGGCAAAGCGCACGGCGCGGATGATGCGCACCGGGTCTTCGCGGTAGCGCGTGGCCGGGTCGCCGATCATGCGCAGCACGCGCTTTTTCGCGTCCTGGATGCCCTTGTGGTAATCGACCACGATCTGCGTCGCCGGATCGTAGTACATGGCATTGATGGTGAAGTCGCGGCGCGTCGCGTCCTGGTCCTGCGGGCCCCAGACGTTGTCGCGCAGCACGCGGCCGCTGGCGTCCACGGCATGCTTCATGCCGGCCAGCGCCGCCTTGCTGGTGCGCTCGTTGCCCGACACGCTTTCGGCCAGGCTGTTGTCCAGGAAGGCGCGGAAGGTAGAGACTTCGATCACCTCGTTTTCGCGTCCGCGGCCATAGACCACGTGCACGATGCGAAAGCGCTTGCCGATGATGAACGCGCGGCGGAACAGGCTCTTGACCTGCTCGGGCGTGGCGTTGGTGGCGACGTCGAAATCCTTGGGCCGCAGGCCCAGCAGCAGATCGCGCACCGCGCCGCCGACGATATAGGCTTCGAAGCCCGCATCCTGCAGCGTCTCGACCACGTCGATGGCACGCCGGTCGACGAGTTCGAGGTTGATGCCATGCACCGAGGCCGGCACTTCCTCACGCTTGCCAAAACGCAGCTTGTGCGCACGCGCGCTCGCGCTGGGCTTGCCCAGCAGTTTATCGATGAAGTTTTTGATCATGGGTGTTCAGTAAACAGGTCCAGTATGCGCCAACCGCGCTGCTGGGCCAGGGCGCGCAGGCGCGCGTCAGGATTGGTCGCGACCGGATGGTCCACTTTCTCAAGCAAGGGCACGTCGTTCATGGAATCGCTGTAGAACGTACTCTCCACCTGGCTCCAATCGAGTCCGCGCTGGTCCAGCCACTGCTGCATGCGCAGCACCTTGCCTTCACGCATCGTCGGATGACCATCGATCTCGCCCGTGATCCAGCCCGAGGCATCGCGCGCCAGCTGCACCGCCAGCAGTTCATCGACGCCCAGCGCCTGGGCGATGGGGCGGGTGATGAACTCGTTGGTTGCGGTGACGATCACGATCTCGTCGCCGGCCTCGCGGTGCGCCTGCAGCAGCGCGCGCGCGGCCGGGCGGATGGCCGGCGTGATGACTTCGCGCATGAAGCGCGCATGGGCCTGGTCGGCGGCCTCGGCGCCGCGTTGGCGCACGGCCTCGGTGGCAAAGCGCACGTAGTCATGCACATTGAGCGTACCTGCCTGGTAGTCGGCGAAGAACGCATCGTTGCGGCGGCCGAATTCCTCCGGGTCCGTCCAGCCGATGCGGGTCGTGAACACACCCCACTCGTAGTCCGAGTCCAGGGGCAGCAAAGTATGGTCGAGATCGAACAGCGCGAGCCGCGGGCGGACGTTGGGCGCAGAAGATGATGGCATGGAGTTCCAGAAAAAGAGGCCTGGCAGCTGACGGGCTACTCGGTCTCCAACATGGTCTTGAGCAGTGGGATGGTGATGGCCCGCTTGTTGCGCAAGGCAAAGCCATCGAGCATGTCGAGCAACTGCATGAGGCTGCCCAGGTCGCGCGAAAAGCGCTTGAGCATGTAATCCATCACGTCGTCGCCGAGAAACACGCCACGGGCATCGGCTTCCTGGCGCAACACCGCGCGGCGCGCGGGCTCGTCGAGAAGCCGCAGCTGGAACACATGGCCCCAGCCCAGACGGCTGCGCAAATCCTCGCGCAGCTTCAGGTCGGCAGGAGGCAATTCTCCGGCCGCGAGCACCCAGCGGGGAATGCCTGTGGCCGGACTGGTTGCATTGACAAACCAGTTGAATGCCCGCGCCTGCTGCATGGGTGTGTACAGGTGCACGTCATCCATCAGCACGGCCGACCAGCGTTCGTCGAACTCCGGAGGATAGCCTATGGACGCATCCATCCAACCCACAATGGCCCCTTGATCGCGCAGCGCTTCGCGCACCGACTTGAGCAAATGGGTCTTGCCCGAGCCCGATTCGCCCCACAGATAGGTAGGCACGGGCGAGCGCGGCATCTGGCTGCGGCCTTCGCCTACCCAGAGCCGCAGGTGTTGCAGCACCGCGATGTTCGGACCCGCGAAGAAGCGCGACAGCGAGGGACTCGTTGCCAAACCGATATCCAGCGCCATTTGCTTCATGGACGGCATACGGACCACGCCCTCCCACCTGAATACAGGAGGAGCCGTGCGCGACAGGCTGGCAAAAGGAGTTTCGGCAACATTACAAAGGACAGAGCAAAAGGCCCCCGGCACAGGTTTCTGCGACAGGGCTCGAAAGGTGCAACCATGGTTGCACCACGCTGATTTTAGTCTGCGCGCGCATGCAAAGCACACAGCTTGCCTGCACAGACCCGGGGAAAAGCCCTTGAAAGCAGCCACATGCACGCCGGGATGCGGGCCAGGGTCGTAAAATCCCCGAGTTCCGCCCCTGCCGGGCACACCTGCACTGACCATCCCATGAGCTCCTCTGCCACTCCATCCACTCCTATTTCCTACAAAGACGCTGGCGTCGACATTGTTGCCGGCGATGCTCTGGTTGAGCGCATCAAGCCGCTCGCAAAGAAAACCATGCGTGAAGGCGTGATGGCCGGCATCGGCGGTTTTGGTGCGCTGTTCGAAGTGCCCAAGCGCTACAAGGAACCCGTGCTGGTCTCGGGCACCGACGGCGTGGGCACCAAGCTGCGTCTGGCATTCGAGTGGAACATGCATGACACCGTCGGCATCGACCTGGTGGCAATGAGCGTCAACGACGTGCTGGTGCAAGGCGCCGAGCCGCTGTTCTTCCTCGACTACTTTGCCTGCGGCAAGCTCGACGTGGACACCGCTGCGGCCGTGGTCGGCGGCATTGCCCGCGGCTGCGAGCTGTCGGGCTGCGCGCTGATCGGCGGCGAAACCGCTGAAATGCCCGGCATGTACCCCGAAGGCGAATACGACCTCGCGGGCTTTGCCGTCGGCGCCGTCGAAAAGTCCAAGATTCTCACCGGCCAGGACGTCCAGGCCGGCGACGTGGTGCTGGGCCTGGCTTCGGCCGGCGTGCACTCCAACGGTTTCAGCCTGGTGCGCAAGTGCATCGAGCGCGCCGAAGCCAACGGCACGGTGCCCGCAACCCTCGACGGCAAGCCTTTCAAGCAAGCCATCATGGAACCCACGCGCCTGTACGTGAAGAACGTGCTGGCCGTGCTGGCCGAGCACCCGATCAAGGCCCTGGCCCACATCACCGGCGGCGGCCTGCTGGAAAACATTCCCCGCGTGCTGCCCGACGGCCTGGCCGCCCACCTGGATGCCGGCAGCTGGCCGCAGACCGAGCTGTTTGCCTGGCTGCAGGCCACGGCAGGCATAGACGCGGTGGAGATGAATCGCACCTTCAACAACGGCATCGGCATGGTGGTGGTGGTGCCCGTCGAGCAGGCCGAAACGATTGCCGCAGCCTTGCAAGGCCTGGGCGAAACTGTCTATACCATTGGACGTATCGCCGCGCGCGGTGACGGCCAGCCCGTCGAAGTGCGCTGACCCAGCCTGTACCACCACGCGCCCAGATGTCAGATTACCTTCCTGCTCCCCGAGAAGAATTTCCCCAGACACCTTCGCGCAGCGTGGTAAACGCCAGCTATCTGCTGATGGCCGGCACCTTGCTGCTGGTCATGTGGCAAGGCCTGCTGCCCGGCCTGTTGAGCGTCTGCGTGGGCTTCATGCTCACGCGCGCGCTCGCCAGGCTCCTTTCCCGGCTGCAGCGCCGCCGGATTCCCGGCTATCTGCCCCATTGGGCCCAGGTGGTGGCCGCCGCGGTGGTCATGCTTGCGCCGCTGGCCCTGCTGACCTCGGCCCTGCCCCACACCCGCGGCTATATTGTCGAAGCGCCTCAGCAATACAAGGAGCTGCTTGACTACCTGGCCCGCACCGTGCTCGAGCTGCGCCACAAGCTGCCGGCCGATATCGCCAGCCAGCTGCCCGACGGCGCGCGCGAGATCCAGACCATGATTGCCTCCTACCTGGGCGCCAAGGCCGGCGTACTGGCGATTGCCGGACGGGCCTGGCTTTCAGGCCTGCTGCATGCCTATGTCGGCCTGCTGATAGGCGCGCTGGCCGCCGTGCGCCACATTCCACTGCAACGCCCGCCGCTGGTCGATGCGCTGTACACGCGCATCACGCTGTTTGGCGAAGCTTTCGGCCAGATCGTCGCCGCGCAGTTCTGGATTGCCGCGTTCAACACCCTGCTCACCGCCTTCTTCCTGCTGCTGATCCTGCCTTATTGGGACCTCGCCCTGCCCTATACGCCGGCGCTGATCACGCTGACCTTCGTTGCCGGCCTGATTCCCATTGTCGGCAATCTGCTGTGCAATGCGGTGATTGCGCTGGTCGGTCTGTCGGTGTCGCCCGTGGCCGCAGCCGCCTGCCTGGGCTTTCTGATCCTGATCCACAAGGCCGAGTACGTGATCAATGCCAAGGTCGTGGGCCGGCGCACGCACATGGGAGTGTGGGAACTGCTGTCGGTGATGTTTGTCGCCGAGTCGGTGTTCGGCCCCGCGGGCCTGGTGGCCGCGCCGCTGTTCTATGCGTACCTCAAGAAAGAGCTGGAAGTACGCAAACTCGTGTGACCGCTGCTGAAGCGCGCGGCTCAGCCCTTCAAGGCCGCCAGACGATTGGCGATCAGGCCCGCATCGGGCCGGTCGCCAGCATGCAATAGATAGGTCTCCCAGTCCGCCACCGCTTCGCGCGTGCGGCCCTGCTCGGCCAGCACCGCGCCCCGGTCGCGGTACTCGGCCCAGTCGTCGGGCAGCAGCACGATCAGGCGATCGAGGGTTGCCGTGAGCAGCGCCCACTGGCTTTGGGCAAAGTAGATTTCCTTGAGATTGCGCAGCAGGCGTTCGAGAATGTCGCGCGCCGTCGCAGCCTGCAGATGCAGGCCCAGTGGAATGGTGTCTTCGCGCCGCCCGCGCCCCAAGCCGAAAGGCTCCAGCCGCTGGGCCAGTTCCTGCGCGGAAAACGAGGTGCCGGTGAGCGGGTCCATGATCACCTGGCCTTCAGGCAAGCCCACCTTGAGCAGGAAATGCCCGGGAAACCCAATGCCCGCGGCCTGCAGCCCCGCAGCCTGCGCAAGTTCGAGCCAGACCAGGGCCAGGCTCACGGGAATGCCGCGGCGCGTCGCCAGCACCACCGGGATGTAGCTGTTCTCGGGCGCGTAGTAGTTGTTGACGTTGCCGCCAAAACCCATTTCACCAAAGAAGAAATGGTTGAGCACCTTGAGCCGCTGCAGCGGTGTATGCACACCGACCAGATGGCGCGCCAGCCGCACCTGCATCTGGTCGATGTCCGCAAGAACAGCCTGGATATCGAGTTCGGGGAATTCGTCCTGCGCAATGCAGACTGCGGCCTCCATCAGAGGCAAATGCTCGTCGCTTTGCACCAGGGTAGCAAAGTATTGCAGGGAAGAAGGCGCATCAAAACGCAGTGACATGCTGTCCTTGTACGACCAGGCGCCGACGAGCGCAAGAGGGAAGGCCACCGGCTTTCGATTCGCCGATGGCCACGGCCTGCCTAGCTTATAACCAAAAATCGATACATGCCTTATCTGTGCAGCAACTGCCGCAGCTTCAGGCCCGCGGCCCACAGCGCACCGAAATACAGCACTGCCGCCGCCGACATGATCAATGCCAGCCAGCCCATGCGCTGCCACTGCTGGTTCTTGAGCGCGATCCAGTCCAGCGCCTGGCCGCTCCAGGCCAGCAGCACGGCCAGCAGCACGCTGGCCGCAAGCACCTGCAGCACCAGCTTACTCCAGCCGGGACGCGGCACATAGGTGCCGCGGCGCAGCAGCACCACCAGCAGCCAGGCCGCATTGACCAGCGCCGCCAGACCGATGGACAGCGCCAGCCCGGTATGCGCCAGCCAGGGCACGAAGGCGAGATTGAGCAACTGGGTGATGACCAGCACCACCACGGCAATCTTCACCGGCGTGCGTATGTCCTGGCTGGCGTAATACGCCGGTGCCAGCACCTTGATTGCCACCAGCCCCACGAGGCCGGCGCCGTAGCCAGCCAGCGCCAGCGCGATCTTGCCGACATCGCGCTCGGTCAGCGCGCCGCGGTGGAACAGCGTGGCCACCAGCGGCTCGGCAAACACCAGCAAGGCCACTGCACAGGGCACTGCCAGCACGACCACCAGGCGCAGGCCCCAGTCAAGCATGGCCGAATAGCGCTCGGCGTCGGCCGCGGCCTTGGCGGCGGCCAGCTGTGGGGTCAGCACCACACCCAGCGCCACGCCCAGCAAGGCCGTGGGAAATTCCATCAGGCGGTCGGCATAGAACAGCCAGGACACGCTGCCCGGCGCGAGATAGGACGCGATCTGCGTGTTGATCATCAGCGATATCTGCGCCACGCCCACGCCCAGCAGCGCCGGCGCCATCAGCGACAGGATGCGGCGCACGCCCGCGTCCTGCCAGGCCGCATGCACCGTGCTCCAGCGCAGGCCTATGCGCGGCAGCAGGCCCAG
>JBBKVU010000558.1:0-9240 GCA_037968595.1 Comamonas sp. | reverse complement strand
GGCTTGTCCGAAGGGGCTTCTGTGCAAGCCCTCAATCTGCCCGGCGCAGACCTGCCGGGCAGCGCGGGCCGGGCGCTGGCGCACGCACGCCTGCGCATCAGCCAAGACGGAGAGATCGAAGTTGCTGGCAGCCTGTTTGCAGGCTACCTGGGCGACACCCGGCCCGTGCCGCCATGGTGGCCCAGCGGAGACATCGGCAGCATCGACGAGCAGGGGTTCCTGCACGTGCAAGGCCGGCGCAAGAACGTGCTGATCACCTCCTTTGGCCGCAATGTGTCGCCCGAATGGGTCGAGGGTGTACTGCAGGAAGCCGGCATCGCTACGGCCGTGGTGTTTGGCGACGACCAGCCGACGCTCAGCGCCGTCATCTGGCCGGTCGCGGCTCAGCTGTCCGATGCGGCGCTGCAGGCCTCGGTGGATGCTGCCAATGCCACCCTGCCCGACTACGCCCGCGTGCATCGATGGGTCCGCGCCACACATGCGTTCGATGCAGCAAGCGGCATGGCCACAGCCAATGGCCGGCCGCAGCGTGCAGCGATTCTTCAGGCCCACGCCAGCGCTTTGACAGCTGCGTCCCAGCTCCCTAGCCCCTCCTTGGAGATTTCATGAGCTTTCACCAACAACTTCTCACGCAGACCGAGCCCGATCGACTGGCGCTGCTGTCCACGCCCATTATCCAGGGCTGCCTGCGCGGCGAGGTTTCGCTGCCCAGCTACATTGCCTTCCTGCGCGAGGCCTACCACCATGTGCGCCATACGGTGCCGCTGATGCAGGCATTCAAGGCGCGCATACCGGCGGGGCGCGAATGGCTGGAACCGGCGCTGGAAGAGTACATCGCGGAGGAGCAAGGCCACGATGAGTGGATACTGCAGGACATCCAGGCCTGCGGCGAATCAAGCGACGTAAGACACAGCCAGCCCGGAATCGCCACGGAAGTCATGGTCGCCTGCGCCTACGACACCATCGCCCGGCGCAACCCGCTGGGCTTCTTCGGCATGGTTCATGTGCTCGAAGGCACAAGCGTGTCGCTGGCCTTGCTGGCCGCCAACCAGATCCAGAAGCCGCTGCAACTGCCCGACTCCGCGTTCAGCTATCTGCGCTCGCACGGCACGCTGGACCAGGAACATGTGCAGCACTTTCAGCTGCTGATGGACCAGGTCACGGACGCCCGGGATCAAGCCGACATCATTCATGCGGCACGCGTATTCTTTCGCCTGTACGGCGATGTGTTCCGCAGTCTGCCTCTTCCCCAGGGACAGGCGGCAACCCGCGGGATCGCACCATGAACGCCGCGCATGCACGCGTTCTGCTCACCGGCGCAGGTGGCGGCATAGGTCAGGCGGTCGCCGCTGCCCTGTCCCATGCCGGCGCGGCGCTGCTGCTGACGGGCCGATCGCCTGCCCGGCTGTCAGCTCAGGCGCGCGCCCTTCAGCAGCGCATGCCCGCAGCACAGGTTGAATGGCATGAAGCCGATCTGCAGCAAAGCCCATCGATCGCATCGCTGGCCAGGCAAGCGGCCGACTGGCGCTGCAATGTGCTCGTCCACTGCGCCGGGGTCGGCGAGTTCGGCCGCTTCGACACTACCGGCGCGCAGGCGATGTCCCAGCTCCTGAACACCAATTTGCTGGCGCCCATGCTGCTCACGCATGCTCTCCTGCCCCATCTTCGCACCCTGCCGCAGGCGCAGGTCATCTGTGTGGGCTCGGTTCTAGGGGCCATGGGCCTGCCGGGATTCAGTGTGTACTGCGCCAGCAAGTTCGGCTTGCGCGGGTTTGCCCAGGCGCTGCGCCGCGAGCTGGGCGACACGGCGGTGCGCGTGCAATACCTGGGGCCGCGCAGCACGCGCACGGCTTTCAACAGCGCCCAGGCCACGGAATACAACCAGGCCATTGGAACCGCCACGGACGCGCCCGAGGTGGTGGCCCAGGCCTTGCTGCGGATGCTGGAAGCGGGGACCGCGGAGCGCTTTCTCGGCTGGCCCGAAAAGCTGGGTGTAAGCATCAACGGCGTGATGCCAGCGCTGCTTGACGGCGCTTTCGCAAAGCACCGGGCCAGCTTGCCGCTGCTCTTGAAAATTTCTGCCGATTCCGGCAATGAGGAAATGGAAAATGCACTTTGATCGAAAAACGTTGCTACGCTCGGCTTGCGCCGCTTTGTTGGTCGCCAGCGGCGCACTCCCCTGGGCAGCGCAGGCCGCGCCCCTGGACGATGCTGTCGCCGGCCTGCAGCGCGACTGGGAAGTAATACGCTACCAGACGGCTGCCGCCGAGCGGGAGAAACGCTTCGAAGCCTTGGCATCCAAGGCGCACCAGGTCAGTGCATCCTTTCCTGGCCGCAGCGAGGCGCTGATATGGGAGGGAATCATCGTCAGTTCGCAAGCGGGGGAGAAAGGTGGGCTGGCTGCGCTGGGCCTGGTCAAGCAGGCCAAGGCGCTGTACGAGGCGGCCATCCAGATCGACGGCAATGCGCTTGAAGGCTCGGCATACAACAGCCTGGGCGTGCTGTATTACAAGGTGCCTGGCTGGCCAGTGGCTTTCGGCGACAAGGCCAAGGCAAACGAACTGCTGCAAAAAGCGCTGTCCCTCAACGCCAAGGGAATAGACCCCAATTTCTTCTACGGAGAATACCTGGTCGAGACCAAGCAGCCGGAGAAAGCCGCGATCTACTTGGAGCGGGCCCTGCAGGCGCCACCGCGCCCAGGGCGTTTGGTGGCGGACACCGGCCGGCATGAAGAAGCGCGCCAGTTCCTCGACAAGATCAAGGAGAAATGATCCGGGAAAAATGTACCATGACGCGCACCGCGTCCCCCCTGCCGGCGTCGTACTCGATCTCAAGGCCGTGCAGCGCCGCAATGCGCTGGGCAATCGAAACACCCAGACCGCTGCCGCCCTCCTCCTGGCCAGGCGGGCGGTGAAAGCGCTGGCCGAGGCCCGCAAGCTGTTCGGCGGACAGCGGGCCGCCGCCGTTTTCCACCATTAACTGTTTTTCTCCCATGTGCAGCAACACGGTGCTGCCGGCCGGAGCATAGCGCGCCGCATTGTCCACCAGATTGCGCAGCAGCACCGTCAGCAGATGGGTGTCGCCGATCAGCGGCAGCGCCGGTCGGCCGGCGGCGGGCCATTCGCAAGCAAGTTCAATGTGGCGGCGGTCGGCCAACGGCATGCTGTCGCTGATGACCTGCTCGACGATAGGCGGCCAATCGATCTCCGTGCCCAGGAGTTCAGCGCTTGCGGTCTCCGCGCGCGAAAGCGCCAGCATCTGCGTCACCAGCCGGTCCATGCGCGTCAGCCCTGCTTCCATCTGTCGCTGCGCCTGCAGGCGCTCGTCGTCGCTCCTGGAACGTTTGACCACATCCCACTGCGCGCGCAGCACGGCCAGCGGCGTACGCAGCTCATGCGCGGCGTCGGCTGTGAAACGGCGCTCACGGGTCAGCAGGCTGTCGATGCGCGCGAACAGGCTGTTGATCGCACCCAGCAGGGGCTTGAGCTCCGCCGGCGCGCGCACTGCGGCCACTGGCGACAGATCCCTTCCATCGCGGTTTTGCAGGTCATCCGTCAGCGCATGGATGGGGGCCAGTGCCCGGCGTACGGCCCAGGCCATGACCAGCAGCAGCACCGGCAGCACCAGCAGCCAAGGCAGGATCTGGCTGCCGACCAGCGCATAGACCAACTCACTGCGCTCGTACAGTCCCTGGCCCACGGCCACCAGCGAATGGCCCGATGTGGACTGCAGGTAGTAGATGCGCCATGCCTCGCCACCCACCGTTTCATCGACAAAGCCGACCGCATCGGCCCGAAACGGCAGTTCCTCGCCCTCACGGTCCGAAATCAGGATGTTTCCTTCGCGGTCCCAGACCACCACCGCCAGGTCGCGCACGTCGCCTTCACCACTGTCGGCCGCGCCCGCCTTGGGCAACGGCGGAAAGCTGGTCTTGCCCTGCAGGGGCAGCGACGGCAGAACGGTTGCCTGGATCTGCCTGGCCAGGCGGATCAGCTCGGTGTCATACAACTCGTTGACTTCATGGCGCGAACGATCGACCGAAATCCACAGCGCTGTTGCCCATACCAGGGGCGCGCAGACCAGAAGATAGATCATCAAGCGGCGCTGAAGGCTCATGGCATGGCCTCGAGCGCGCCCATCGCATAGCCCACGCCGCGCACGGTGCGCACGACGCCGGGATCGATCTTGCGGCGAAGATGATGAATGTGGACCTCGAGCGCATTGCCTTCGGGTTCTGTATCGCTCCAGTCGTAGAGCTTTTCACGCAGCAGGGCTTTGGACAGCACGCGCAAGGGATCGAGCATCAGGGCTTCCAGCAGTGCCAGCTCCCTGGCTGTGAGATCCACGCCCTGCCCCTTCCAGCGCACAAACTTGCTCGCCGGGTCGTATTCCAGCTCTCCGTGCCGCCAAGTCGACTGCGCGCGCCCCGAGGAGCGGCGCAGCAAGGCGCGCAAGCGCGCCGCCAGCTCATCGAGCGTGATCGGCTTTAGCAGGTAATCGTCAGCGCCTGAATCCAGCCCGGCGATGCGCTGGTCGACGCCGTCACGTGCCGTCAGCACCAGCACGGGAAGCTGGACGCCACGGTCGCGCCAGCGCCGCAACCACGTCAGCCCGTCGCCGCCGGGCAGGCCCAGGTCCAGTACCACGGCATCGTACGGGGTGGCCAGCAGCGCGCCGTCGGCATCGCTGCCGTTGGTGAACCAATCGGCGGCATGGCCGAGCTGGCGCAGCCCCGCCGCCAGGGCTTGCCCGAGCAGCACATCATCTTCCACAAACAACACACGCATGAGTTATCCGCCCCTCTGCCCGCGACAGTAGGCGGACCTGCCCCCATTATGCGGAGCAAGCGCGCAGCACCCCGCAGATCCACTGTGGGACTTGGTGCGCCACCGCCAGCAGCGAGGCCGGCTCTCCCGAGACGGCCAGGTAGATCGCGCAGTCGATGGCCAGCGCCACGACCGTGGCCGCGGCAACGGCAGAAACTGCGCAGACCAGCCTCAAGCAGCCACGCACTGACAGCGCGGCCCGCGCGCCACCCTTGGCCGATAGGGAGTGGGGGCGGGAAGGAAGATCTTTCATGCATGGATCGTCGCAGGCGAAGATTTGCGGCGGCTTAAGACGGGCCGGCCGTCCCATCGTCAAGTGACCGCGACGGCTCGTGGGCAACGCCGGAGTCGTCAGCTTGCAGCTTCGCGGCCCGCGGGTAGCACAGGAAATGGGGGGCTTAGCGGCCAGATGCCGCTGCAATCCAGCCTTGCAGACCATGACCCCCAACCACTGCGGCCGATGCCGTTAGCCCGCGCCATATGCGCCGGTGTCGCGCGCCCAGCGCCGTAAGCGGCAAAGCCAGCTCAAATGCCTGGGCTAGGCCGAGCCGCGCGACTGCAGGGGCCGTACGAAAGGACGCTGCAAGCGCTCCGCTTGCCGCGGCTTCACAGGACGATCCAAGACACGGGCGGGTCACGCCCGCTCAATGGTTTTCCTTGGCGTGATTGACCGTGTACTTGGGAATCTCGACCGTCAGGTCTTCTCTTGCAATGATGGCCTGGCAGCTCAGGCGCGACTGCGCCTCCAGGCCCCAGGCCCGGTCCAGCAGGTCGTCCTCGCTTTCTTCGATGGCGTTGAGCGAACCAAAGCCCTTGCGCACTATGCAGTGGCAGGTGGTGCAGGCGCTGCTTTGCTCGCAGGCATGCTCGATTTCAATGCCGTGATCCAGCAGGGCCTCGCATATCGAAGTTCCCGCGGCCACCTCTAGTACCGCGCCTTCGGGCGCCAGGTCGGCATGGGGTAGGACAGTCAGTTTGGGCATAGGTTCTCGTCGCCGCTCAGTGCGGCCTCTTGCGTTGCTCGGTCTTCAAGGCTCTTGCGCCTCGGGCGCGATGGAGTGCCGGGCGCTTGATCCGGTCCGCGGGGGGCGATCAAGGCCTGGCGTGTTTCCATGCTTCAAAGCCTAAGCCTTGCCAAGGTGACAAGGTCAAGCCGGGCCGCTGGCGTAACCCTGCCCGGGGTATGGATCCATTCCCTCACTGGCCAGCACCCTCCGCCCATGCACAGCGCGGCCCCGGCTGTGGCCAGCCAAACCCTTTGCGCTGCATCGCCCGCATCCAGCAAACAACGCTTGACCCTCCCAGCGTGGCAAGGCCGATAAACGCAGCAGTAGCTACTTCGGCTCAGCAAATACCAACTGTCGACTGCTGTCGCAAAAGGAAACATGATGGAAGTCAAACGCGCAACCCTGATCACGGCGGCGATGGGCGCAATGCTCGCCCTCGCCGGATGCCAGGAGGCGGCGCCGTCCGCCGCACCGGCAAAGCCGCCCACTGTTCCCGTGGCCGAGGTGATGGTTCGCCCGGTCACGCCCTTTGTCGAATTCACCGGCTCGCTGACCGCGGTCAAGCGCGTCGAGCTGCGCCCGCGGGTCGCGGGCTACATCGAGGGCGTGAGCGTGCCCGAGGGGCAGTATGTCGAGAAGGGCCGGGCGCTGTTTCACATCGATCCGCGGCAATTCCAGGCCACGCTGAATGCCGCGGCGGCGCGCCTGCGCGAGGCGCAGGCAGCCTGGCAGCTGGCCCAGGCCGAACATGCCCGCGCCGAAAAACTGTTTGCGCAGAAGGTCGTGGCGCGCGATCGCCTGGACACCGCCACCGCCGCCTTGCATGCGGGCCAGGCCCAGGTCGAGGCCGCCAAGGCGGCGCTCGAGACCGCAAAGCTGGATCTGGGGTTCGCGCGCGTCATGGCGCCCATCAGCGGGCGTGTCGGCCAGGCCCTGGTCACCGAAGGCAACTACGTTGCCAGTGGCGTGACCCCTCTGACGACGATTGTCTCGGTCGACCCGCTGCATGTGTATTTCGATGTAGACGAACGCACATATTTGCGCTCGCTGGCCGCCGGCCGCGCCAGCGCCAGCCCGCAGGCGCCCCAGGCGTCCAAGGTCATGGTGGCCTTGCTCACCGACAAGACCTATTCGCGAGCCGGCCGTGTCGACTATCTCGCCAACACCAGCGATCGCGCGACCGGAACCGTGCGCGTGCGCGCCGTTGTCGCCAACCCCGACGGGCGCCTGACGCCCGGCCTGTTTGCCAAGGTCAAGCTGGAGACCGGCGCGCCGCAGGCCAGGGTGCTGATCTCCGATCAATCGATTGGCACCGACCAGGGCAGCCGCTATGTGCTGGTAGTCGGCAAGGACGACAAGACGGAGTACCGCCCCATCGAGCTGGGCTCGGTGGTCGACGGCCTGCGCGTGGTCGAGCAAGGCCTGCAGCCGGGCGAGCGCATCGTCGTCAAGGGGCTGGTGCGCCCCGGCATGCAGATCACCCCGCAGACGGCGGCCATTGACGGCACGCCCGTCGATGCCACAGCCACCACGGGAGCCGCCCAATGAGCTTTCCACGCTTTTTCATCGACCGGCCGATCTTTGCCATCGTGCTGTCGGTGCTGATGGTGATTGCCGGAGGCGTTGCCTTCTTCCAGTTGCCGCTCAGCGAGTATCCGGCCGTCACGCCGCCCACCGTGCAGGTCACGGCGTCCTACCCGGGCGCCAACCCCAAGGTGATTGCCGAAACGGTGGCCGCGCCGCTGGAGCAGGCGATCACCGGCGTCGAGGGCATGATGTACATGTCGTCGCAATCGGCCACCGACGGCCGCATGGTGCTGACCGTGACCTTCGCCCAGGGCACCAACGCCGACATGGCGCAGATCCAGGTGCAAAACCGCGTCTCGCGCGCGCTGCCGCGTCTGCCGGAGGAAGTCCAGCGCCAGGGCGTGGTCACGCAAAAGACCTCGCCCGACGTTCTGATGGTGGTTCACCTGCTGTCGCCCGACAAGCGCTACGACCCGCTCTACATCTCCAACTACGCCTATCTCCAGGTGCGTGACGAGCTGTCGCGCATTTCCGGCATCAGCGACGTGCTGGTATGGGGCGCGGGCGAATACAGCATGCGGCTGTGGCTGGACCCGGGTCTGATTGCCGCGCGCGGACTGACTGAAGGGATGAGAGATAAACCAACCCAAAACGGCGCGATAAATCGAAATTTAGTGGCCTATATCGCGACGTAGTAAAACGCGCCATGAAACTGCGTTGCAAATGCTGCAACGACGATCAGGCCACCTCGATCTACTCGAACAGATCGGTCTGACCGGCTTTTGCGAGCCGCGCGCGGGTACGGCCGATCAGCTTGCGCATACCCGACATGGTCATGTCGTACTCGCGGGCCAGGTCGTCGTAGTTGTCGCCCGTGAACTTGCCGTAGATTTCCGCTTCCAGCCGGGTCAGCGTACGTCGATAGTCTTTCGGGAAACAGATGACCTGGCCGCCCCAGTGCTGGGCAAAGTGGTCGGCGAGGTCGCTGGCCATAAGTTCAGCCTCGGTTTGGCCCAGGCCGTTGTCGATCAGCCGCTTGGTCGCTGTGACCACCACATCGGAAAGTAGCTCATGGCGACGCACGGTCGACCGAGTTTCATATGCCATGGACATGCTCCTTGATTCCGGCGTCCACTGGATGCTCCAGGACGCACATCAGCGCCCCCCAAGCCTGCCAGTGCTTATCGAACCCTTCGCCCTCATCCAGCGCGCGCCAGGCGCCCTTTGCAAGCTCCTCTTGCTCAGCCGTCAAGCCATGCTCGCGATGCAGGTCTATGACCTGCTGGCGCAGCTTCAATATATGGCCAGGGAGTACACGCATAGCCCACTTCTTGAGCGTTTCGATCACCAGCTCCATACGGCCTCTGTATTGCGCATCCACCAAGCGGGAGCCACGCGTCCAGCGCAAATCGTCGACCTTGGCGATGCGAGCCACATACGCGGCCATGGCTTTCTCGGAGGGATCACGCACCTCGCCCAGGGCATGCAGAAAGAGCCAGAGGGCACGCGCCTTGCTGGCGCCTGGATTGATCGCCAAAGGCCTGCCGCTGGCCTTTGGCCGCACCTTGAAGCCATCGCGTTTCATGCGCTCCAGGACGGCATCCATCGCTGGAATGCCCATGGCTGACAGCGATTCGTGACCTCCAGCCGACAGTAGCAATGTGCGGTAGGTGGGCTCATCCATGCGCAGTTCACGCTTGGCAACATGGATCAGTTTGATCAGCGTGGTGCGGCGCGCGCTGGGCAGAGTGGGTGCTGTTGTGGTGGTCACAATATGTTGACTGGAACCCCCGTCAGAGGTTCCGGTCAAAACACTGATTTAGGTGTTTTTCGCGAGCGTCAGCACAGGGCGTGGAACGCTGGATGGAGTGCTGCAGCCC
>JBBKVU010000557.1:0-4644 GCA_037968595.1 Comamonas sp. | reverse complement strand
CGCCTGCGGCCGGCAGCCCGCTGGCGGCGCGCGACCCGGCGTTTGGCTGGAAGGCGGCGCTGGCGTTCAGCGCGGTGCTCAATCTCGCGCTGATCTACTGGATCTTGTTCCTGCCGCGCTGAACTCCGGAGTTCAGGCGCTCACGCGTGCGCGCCCGCCCTTTTCCGCCCAGGTGCGTGTCCAGCGGATCTGCATGAAGCGCAGCATCACCAGCATCACCAGCGCGAAGAACGCAAACAGCGCAAAGCCCGAGAAGTAGCTGCCGGTGTACTGCTGCGACAAGCCCATGCTGGCCGGAATCAGGCCGCCGCCCAGGGCGCCGATTTCACCGATCATCGAGCCGGCGACGGCCGTGGTCGTGGGCCAGCGCAGCGGCACCAATTGGAACAGCGCGCCATTGCCCGCGCCCAGCGCCGCAAAGCACACCAGGAAGGACAGCATGGTCAGCGGCAGCGAGGCGCCGCTCAGGCCGCACAGCAGCAGGCTGGCGCAGATCACCACCAGCACGGCGGTGAGCGTGTTGATGCCGCCCCAGTGGTCCGACAGCCAGCCGCCGAAAATGCGTGTCATCGCGCCCATGAACGCGGCCAGCATCGTCAACTGTCCCGCCTCGACCTTGCTGACGCCGAACTGGTCGTAGAAGTAGCTCGGCAGGAAAGTCGCCAGGCCGATGAAACCGCCGAAAGTGACCGCATAGATCAGGCTGAACGCCCAGCCGTCCTTCTCGAACAGGCAGGCCGCGTGCTCGCGCATGCTGGCGTGCTCGGCGCGGTCCTCGGGCTCGCGCGCAAAGACAATCATCACCGCCATGGGCAGCAAAATACCCAGCGCCGCAAAGCCGTAGACGGTCTGCCAGCCATAGGCCTGGGCCAGCGGCGGCGCCAGCAGCGCGGCCACGGCCGTGCCGATGTTGCCCGCGCCCACCAGCCCCATGGCCAGGCCCTTGTAGCGCGGTGGAAACGAACCCGAGCCCAGCGACAGCGCGACGCCAAAGCTCGCGCCCGCAATGCCCAGCAGCACGCCCATGGCCAGCAGGTCGTTGAACGAATCGACGGCGAAGAAGCCGTACAGCATGGCCAGGGCAATGCCCACCATCTCGACCAGGGTCGCGTTCTTGCGGCCTATGTACTGGGCCAGCAGACCCAGGGGAAAGCGCATCAGCGAGCCGGCAACGATGGGAATCGACAGCATCAGCCCCTTTTGCGCGGGCGTCAGATTGAAGCTCTCGCTGATGAACGGCGCCATCGCGCCATTGATGACCCAGATGCCGCACGAGCAGGCGAAGTAGAAGAATGCCGCGCCCAAGGTTGGTGCATGCCCGGCTTGCAAAAAGCTGCGAAATCCCGCCATCGAATGTTCTCCGTGCAAAAGAAAACGCCTACGCTGGCGCGCGCCGCTTGCGCGGCAGGGCCAGACGTAGACGTCGTTGTTTTCCTGCAGCCCGGGCGCGCGTCATTGCGGGTCGGGCGGCATGCACTGCTTCAGCAAGAATCGTGCGCGCTTTGCCCAGGTGTCAAGACATCAGCAGCTGCAGGCTCTTTTCATAAAGCATAGTCAGCTGATCGAAGTGCTCATGCAGGCTGTCGCAGGAGCGGCACAGCGCGGCGCGGTTGTGCACCGAGTCCAGCTCCTTGAGCCCGGCCTGCAGATGCAGCCAGGCACGGCGCGACTCGCGCAGGCTCATCATGATTTCGGGGCTGGACAGCGGCGTCATCTCCATCTTCAGCAGCGCGACTTCCAGCTCCGAGCGCATTTCCGCCTGCATGGCGTGCAGCGACGGGTCCTGCAGCAACTCGCCGAGCAAGGCGGTCTTGCCCAGACGCTGCACCAGCATGCGCTGGCGCCCGCAGAGATTGATCACCGTCAGCGCGCGCCGGCCCGAGGCATTCTCCAGCGCCGGCACCAGCGCCTCGGCATGCCCGAGCAGCTGCTCGGCCTGCAGGTCGAGCTGGCGCAGCATCTCCAGCCCCGTCTTCTCGGCCAGCACCAGCTGCATCCGGTGCCAGGATTGCAGCACCAGGGTCAGCGCGGCCTGCACGGCCGGCGTAGGTGCATGGGTATGCGGCACGGTCTGCAGATAGTGCAGCCGTGCCTGCACGCTTTCAATCGACGCCTGCTTGAGCGTGCGCGCGCGGTGGCGGTCGACGCCCAGCAGCGACTGCGCGGCCAGGCGCACGATGCGCTGCGACAGCATGCGCAGCTGGCCGGCCTGGTTGAGCGACTCGGCCCAGAACGCGGTCTCGACCACCGAGCGCGAGATATCGGACAGCTTGAGACTGGCATGCATGGCGGCATTGCGCAGGAAAGTGAAGGCCTCGTCCTCGCTGGTGCCGCGCGCGTCGGCCACTATGCCCTTGGCGCGCTCCAGCCATTTGCGCTCCGCCAACTGGCTTTGCGCGCCGGCCAGCGCGCTGCGCTGCTTGCTGCGCTCTTCCCAGTTCAATCGCTCGAGCTCCAGGCCGGGCGCGAGGTCCTGCGACGCGATCACCCGCGGCCACCAGCCCGCAAGGCCCTGGGCCTGCAGGCCTTGCAGCATGGCGAGGTCGGGCGCAGGGCCTATCAGGCTGATCGCGCAGGGCGGGCCCTCAGGCCACTCGGCCAGCGCGGCGCTCAGCTCCCCGGCGGGCATGGCGACCAACACCTGGCAAGGGAGACTGCGGGCGATGCGCTCCTTGAGCCCCTCGAGAAGAGGCCCGGCTTCCACCAGGCGGCCATACGCGGCAAGCCCGTCCTGCCAGGGCTGGGGCCAGAGATCCGCGGTTTGGACGGAATACAGAAACAAAAGAGTGGTCATGGCGAGGGTGGCCGATGGGTATGTCCAAGAATAGTGCAGTCACGCAAGACCCATGCCCGGCTGCCTCCATTTGGTGCAATGCCTCAGCCCAGCCACAGCGCCGCCAGCACACCCAGCGCCAGCGCAATCAGCATCGCGCCCGAAATGCGCTCCAGCCACGGCAGCGCGCGCGCGAAGCGCCGCAGCACGGCGCGGTTGCCGATCAGCGCCGCGACCAGCAGATCCCACAGCAGCACCATGGCGAACATCCAGAGTCCATAGACCGCCTTCCAGCCCGCGCTCGCATACGGGCCGGTGAGCATGGCCGCGAGGCTGGCGTAGAACAGCGCGTTCTTGGGATTGAGGATGCCCGAGACAAAGCCCATGGCCGCGGCGCGCCACCACAGGCGCGCGGCAGACGCCGGCTGCCCTGCCCTCCCCTGGCCCGCTGTCTGCAGCAAGGGTGTGGCCCCCGCATGGCAAATGAACAGCGCCCCCAGATAGAGCAGATAGCCGCAGCCCGCGAGCTGCAGCGCGACAAACGGCGCGCTGCCGGGAGTGAGCACCGCCGTGCCCGCGAACGCGGCAACAATGAAAACGCCATTGGCCACGGCAATGCCCAGGCAGGCGCCGCTGGCAATGCGCCAGTTCGTTGCCAGCGAGCTGCGCGCGACCAGAAAGAAATCGGGACCAGGGGACAGCAGCGCAAGAAAGTGCGCCGCGGCAATCATCAGAAAGGGCTGCATGCGAGATACCAGGAGTTCGCTTGCAGTGTGGCCAGGCCGGGCCGGAGTGTATTGAAGAAAATTGCGCCGGCTCGGCAGGCCCTGGCCCATGGACTCGGCCGGCCGCGTCCATGGGCCGCTCTTCTGCAGGACTATGTCCTGAACCGCCCCGGCGTCACTCCCGCATGCGCCTTGAACACGCGCTGGAAATGCGCCTGGTCGGCAAAGCCCAGGCCATAGGCGACATCGGCCAGGCCTTGGCCCGCGCGCAGGAACTCGCGCGCGCGGTTGATGCGCTGGTTCAGCTGCCAGGCATGGGGCGTGAGGCCTGTCGCGGCGCGAAAGCTGCGAATCAGCTGGAAGCGGCTCATGCCGGCCAGGCGCGCGAGATCGGCCAGCTCGGTATGCAGCGTCGGCGCATGGCGCAGGAATTCCAGCACCGGCTGCAGCTGCGCACTGCAGCGCGCGCTGGCCGCTCCCGCGGCAATGCGCAGGCCCTGAGCGCCATCCATCTCGCCGATGAACTCTATCAGCGCGGCTTCCTTGTGCTGGACCGCGGCCGCGGAGAACAACAAGGCGTTGAGACGGCAAAAGCGGGTGTAGGCCGCGGGGTCGGCAACGATGCGAATGGCCGCGCCGTCGTCGCCCGCGTATTCGGCGCGCACACCCTGCAGCCAGGCGGCGTCGAGGTGCAGCATCTGGTAGCTCCAGGCGCTGTCCGGCTGCGGGTTGCAGGCATGGACCCGGCCTGCGGGAACCAGCACCAGCGTACCCACCTGCAGCGTCACCGGGCCGCCCGGCGCGCCCGTGAAACAGCTGCCGCCACCGTCCACCGCGCCGATGGAGAACGTCGCATGGCTGTGCGGCTTGTAGCAGGCCCGGCTGTCGCAGGCGCGTCGGCTTTCGGCATAAGGCATGGCCGCATCGCGCCAGAATTCGGTAAGGGCTTGCATGGCGTGATTGTAGGAAGTCGCGCCAGCCGGCTTGCGCGAGAATGACGAGCAGGCCCAGGGGGCGTCCCTGCGCGGCTGACACGAATAACAAGGAGCATCATGATCAAAGTCTGTATCTACGGCGCCGGAGCGATCGGCGGTTTGATAGGCGCGCGCCTCGCGGCCGCCGGCGATTGCGCGGTCAGCGCCGTGG
>JBBKVU010000556.1:0-7957 GCA_037968595.1 Comamonas sp. | reverse complement strand
CTGCTGGGACTGAGCGGGGTCTGCGTCTCGGCCTGGCACGGCGTCGCCTACACCGAACTCGCCACCTTGGCGGGCGCGGCGCGCGCCGGCACCGCGCTGGGCATGGCCAACACCAGCGTGTTCCTGGTGTGCTTTGTCACGCCCTTTTCCATCCCGCATCTGCTCACGCTGCAGGGCTGGACCCTGGTGTGGCTGGCCGCCAGCGCCTGCGCGCTGGTGGCGCTGCCGCTGCTGGTGCCGCGTGCCTGTGCCGCAGACGCCTGTCGAAAGCTCTCGCCAAGCGCTGTGGGGCGGTCCACTTAGCGGGCATCAGCCCAGCGCCTTGGCAACAGCCGCATTGAAGCGCTCGGCCTGGTCCAGCATCACGAAGTGGCGGCTGTTATCGATGCGCACCAGGCGCGCATGGCCCAGGCCCTGGTAGGCGGCCGCAAACATGCCATCGACCTGCTCCACCGGCCCATAGGAGGGATGATGGGCATAAATGACAGTGGTAGCCGCCTTGATCTTGACCAGTTCGGGGCGCAGGTCGGTGATCGCCAGTTCGTAGGCGGCCTGGGCCACCGTCAGGCGGTCGGAATCCCGACCCCAGCGCGCGACCGCGGCCCGGCTCTCGGCACGGGTGGTCAGGCGCTCGGCGCCGGCCTGCTGCATGGCCTCGAACTGCGAGTCGGTTGCCGCCAGCCATGCGTCGCGGAAAGCGCGCGCGCCGGGCGTGGCGGTTTCCACGGTGGCTGCCGGGCTGAACAGCAGGCTGTAGAAAGGCAGGGCATCGACCACGACCAGCCGGCCCGCGCTGGCAGGATGGCGCGCCGCCAGCATCAGCGCGACTTCACCGCCCAGCGAATGCCCCACGACAGCGGGCTGGGACAGCCCCAGGCGGGAAATATAGGCCGCCAGGGCCTCGGCCAGGCTGGAAGCCAGCGGCGCGGCATCGGCCACAGGCGCGCGGCCCGCGAACCCCGCGATGTCGATCAGATGCACGCGGTGCTGCGCGGACAGCTGGGCAGCCAGCGAAGTCCAGACCTCGGGGCTGGAAGCCAGGCCGGGCACCAGCAGGACATCGGGGCCGCTGCCGCGCATCTCCACGCCAAAGAGATCGGCCTTGTTGTCTGACACCTGGGCGCTGGCGGCCATGGCCGGCGCCAGCAGCGCGCCCAGCACCACACGGCGCCGCGAGATAAAGCAATTGGTCAAATCCATTTTCATGCGCCTATTGTCGGTGTGAAGGCCGACGGCTTGCTGCCCAGCTTCCTGCGGAACATTGTGGAGAAGGCGCCGGGGCTGTCGTAGCCCAGCCCCAGCGCCACCGTGGTCACCGCCTGGCCGGCCGCCAGTTGGGCCATGGCCGACAGCAGGCAGGCCTGGGTTCGCCACTGTGCAAAAGACATGCCGGTCTGCGCGCGAAAGAAGCGGCTGAAGGTGCGCTCGCTCTGGTGCAACTGCCGCGCCCATGCCGCAGGCGCAACACGCACGTCGGGCCGATGCAGGAAGGCAATGCACAGCGCCGAAAGCCGTTCATCGCGCGGCAGCGGTGCAAAGAATGGCAAGGTCTGCGCCCGCCCTATCTCCAGCAGCGCCAGCGTCATCAGCACGCCATCGCGACCCTGCTCGTCATACAGCGCCGGCAGATCGATGGCTTCCATCAGCAGCTGGCGCAGCAGCGGCGCCACGGCCAGCACCTCGCACTGCGGCTGGCGGCGCGGCGCGGCCCCGGGCTCGATGTAGAAGCTGCGGGTGCTGACGCCCACCATCTTCACCCGGTGCGGCTTGCCGGCGGGAATCCAGACACCGCAGTGCGGAGGTATGACCCAGGCGCCGTCGTCCGTGCCGACTTCCATCAGTCCGGTTGCGCCATAGAGAAACTGCGCGCGCCTGTGGCTATGGGTGTCCAGCATGGTGCCCGGGGCGTAGTCCGTGCCAATGGCCACCACCGCGCGCGGTGTGGCATCGAGGGAGTCGAGGGATTGGTTGCGCACGAAGATCCTGCAGACAGCAAATGGCCGAAATGCAAATATTGTTGACCAAACGTCGCAGGCGCGCCGAAGCAGAAGAATTTACCGTGAGGGCTTGTGCATAGATGGAGTGCGTTGTGTCCTTGTATTTGCTGTTGGCCGTCTGCGGCTGCGTGACGGGAGTCACCACGGTCCTGTTTGGCTTTGGCGGAGGTTTTGTCGTGGTGCCGCTGCTGTACCACGTGCTGTCTGGCCTCAACGCCCCTGGCACGCCCTTGGGGCAGTCCGCGATGCAGGTGGCCGTCGCGACATCCACCTGCGTGATGATTTTCGGCACGCTGCTGGCCACCTGGCGCCACCAGCGTGCCGGGACACTGGACTGGGCGCATGTGACGCCCTTGCTCGCCCCCATAGGCGCCGGAGCGGTGCTGGGCGCGCTCGCGGCCACCACGGTGCCGGGCGAATGGCTGCGCTGGGCCTTTGCCGGCTATCTTGCGCTGACCATCCTCGACTGCTGGCTGCGCCCGGGCTTTCTTGCCCGGCAGGCAAAAAACCGAAGCGAGCGCTCAAGCCTGGCAACAGCGCTGTGCGGGCTGGTGATAGGCGCGGTGGCGGCATTGCTGGGCGTGGGCGGCAGCGTGATGACCGTCCCGCTGATGCGCCGGCGCGGCATCGACATGACGCGTGCGACGGCGATGGCCAATCCGCTGTCTCTGCCGGTGGCATTGGCCGGCACCGCAACCTATGTCGCGCTGTCCACGCAATCCGCCGGGTCCTTGGGAGCGTGGCACCTGGGCCTTGTCGACATCCGCGCCGCCGCCGTGCTCGTGGCCGGCTCCTGGGTGGGCATACGGGTGGCATCGCTGTGGATAGGGCGCATTCCAGACCGGGTCCATGCCAGGGTGTATCTGAGTCTGCTGGTTGCGGTGTTTCTGGCAATGGTCATCACCTGAGGGCATGCATCCCCCCGCCGCGCCTGCGCAGGGGCGGCTGGCGCGCGCTGCGGGCGCGGACAAGGATGTGCCACTGCATGTGCGCCTGTACCGGCGCACCAGCGAACAGACCAAGCCGCTGACTTCCAAGGTCTGGGCCCCGCTGGAAAACATCTATGGCAGAAGCCTGCGATCCTGAGATGCGGCGTGGCGCGGGGCCTGTTAGGCTGGACCCTGGAATTTGCCTGTCACCATCATTTCTGGAGCCACCGCATGCCTATCGCCCCGCGCCTCATTCGCTTGCCCGCTGTGCGCCCCATGCTGCTGTGCGCAATGATCGCCAGCCTCCAGGCCTGCGGCGGCGGCACCGATGACGGCGGGGCCGACCCCGGCGGCGGCGCGCAGCCGGCGATCACTCTGTCGGGCGCCGTGGTGATTGACATGGCGGTGGGCAATGCCCTGGTCTGCGTGGACCTGAACGCCAACGATGCCTGTGATTCGGCCGAGCCCAGCGCCGCGCCCACCGGCAGCGACGGCAAGTACACCCTGACCCACCAGCCCGCCGATGCGGGCGCGACCGCCGCTTTCCACAAGGCGCCCGTCATTGCGCGTGTGACGCCCGAATCGGTGGACGCGGCCCAGCCCGGCAGCCCGGCCGCGATCAACACGTTCCATCTTTCCGCCCCCGCGGGAAAAGCCGGTCAGATCAACCCGCTGACCACCCTGGTGCAAACGGCGGCCTCCAGGAACATGGGTCTTGATATGGCCGAACGCGTCGTGGCGCGCCAATTGCGCATCTCCGTCGGCAAGCTCTACGACTACCAGGACGATCGCGGCGCCGACCCTGTGCGGCGCTTCGATACCGCGCTTGCCGCCGCCAAGGTCTCGGCCCTTGCGCTGGAACTGGGCGCGGAGCTCGAGGTGCTCCGAAGCGGCGCGCCGGCCATGCCTTCCCATCACCTGGAGTTTCTCGACTACCGCGATGCCGGCAACTATGTGGCCTACGAGCGCCAGTCCGATGGCGTGTTCCCGGGCAGCGGCTATGTCAAGCACTTCAGGACGCGGGCTGGCAAGTCCAATGGAGTGGCCATCGCGCCAGAGGCCTTTTACCCCTCCGTCACGCTGACCAGCAGGCGCTGGACACGCTGCGACACCTACTGGCCCGACCTGTCGACGGTGGGCAGCCCGGCACTCAACCTGACGTGCAATGAGTCCACCACTTACCTGACCTTCCGCTACAGGACGCTGTACATCGGCGGCAAGCCCATGGCCGAGGCCGTGAACATCGTGCGTGCCGGCAGTGCCGCGCTCGATGCCCGGGGAATACGCCATGACCGCTCCATGGAGATGGACCCGGCCGTGCTGGGCGACACCCGGCTTGCATCCACCGCGCTGGCGCACATCGTGGTGTCGGTGCAGATGAACCGCTCGCCGGCGTTCATCGCCAACACCGCAGAGGACCGACTGGAATTCACCACCTTGGAGTCCCTGATGGCCAGCCGCCCGGCCAGCGCCGTGAATCTGGCCACGCCCGCGAGCGTGCTCGCGACCACCGTGGGCGCGGCGGGCTGGCTCGACGCCCGCCATGTGCTGCGCCTGGCCTTCGTCGACGGCGCCACTGCCCAGTTCTACCGCTGCGAAGCCACCGCGCCGGCATACACCGATCCGCGCAACTGCAGCGCGCATTCGCAAAGCGCCTACAGCATCTCCTCGGTCCAGGGCGTGCGCCTGCTGAACTTCGCCAATGACCCCGGCAAGGCCTTCGCGCAGGGCGAGACGCGCGGCTATACCGAATACGACGGCAATGTGTTTGGCTTTCGCCAGCCCCCGGCCCTGGGCGAAGCAGGACCGGCCGCTAGCTACTCCGTGCGCCTCAACGGCGCGGCCTGGAATTCCATGAAGGGGGTGCTGGGAATCAATCCGTGAAGCTGAACTCGGGCTCGCAGGTGACCGGAAAGTTCACCGAGCGCGCAATGAAGCAGACTTCATGGATACGCCCATGGATGGCATGGGCAGCGGCGATATCGCTGCCGTGGCGCACAGCGATGCGGGGGCGCAGCACCGCCGCAGTGAAGCGCCCGGCGCCGCCAGCGCCCACCTCACCCAGGCCCATGGGTGTGTCCTCGTAGCGGGTGACCACAATGCCGTCGACGGCCGCGTAGTGCAGGTACCACAGCATGTGGCAGGCGGACAGGGCCGACAGCAGCAGATCCTCGGGGTTCATCCTGGCGGGATCGCCGCCCAGCAAGGGATCGTTCGAACAGTGAATCACCGGCTTTCCGGCAATGGCGATGTCCCAGGTTCGATCATAGGAACGATAACCCGAGGTGCCTTCACCGCGGTTGCCGGTCCAGACGATGTTCGAGACATACTGATGCGCCATGGCTTGTCCGGTGGTTGATTCGTGTGCTTGCCATTATGGCGACCTGGCCGGCACCGGGCGCATCCGCTGGCCGGGCAGTCCCGCGCCCGGTCACCAGACATTGATTGCAGGGGTTCCCTGGTGCGTGTGGAAGCCTGTTCAACCGCTCCCCATCGGCCCGCACCGCCCGGCGGTGAAGCTCTGCTTCCAGCCGCGCCAGTTCAACGGCAAGCGCTTGAGTCACTGTCCACTCCTTGAGAATTCGCTATGAACCACAGCCAACCCTGCGCGCAGCGGCACCCGCATATCTTCACTGGCTATTCCTGAAACTATTTTGCCGTGGCCAGCGCCGGCCAAAGCCTTCACTGCTGCTCTATGGCCTGCGACAGAAATTCCGCCGTCGCCCTGACCCTGGCCGTGCGCTGCAGGTCGGGGTGCATCACCTGCCAGACTTCGTAGTCGTTGGCGCGGCGGCGCTGCGGCCAGATGCGCACCAGGCCTTCGCGCTCGCCCATCCATAGCGGCATTTCGCCCAGGCCCACGCCCGCAGCCACGGCCTTGCGGGTCAGCAGGCTGGAGCTCACGCCCATGGCCACGCGCGCCTGGCGCGCGGGCACGCCGGCCATGGTCAGCAAGGGCTGGCGCTCCAGATAGGGCCCGTAGGCCACGAGGTGGTGGCCGCGCAGTTCGTCGTCGGGAATGGGCTCGCCAAAGCGTTCGAGGTAGGCCTGGCTGGCAAACAAGCCCACGGGCCAGCAGACCACGCGGCGCACCACCAGGTCGGGCGTGTCGGGGCGTACGTTGCGAAACGCGATATCGACCTGGCGCCGGCCCAGGCTCAGCAGCTGGGTCGAGACTTCGAGGTCGACGCGGATATGCGGCCAGTGCGCCTGCAGGCGCGCTATCGCCGGCAGCAGCAGGTCGATGGCAATCGAGTCGGTGCTGGTCACGCGCACCAGGCCCACGGGATTCTCGTCCTGGCCTTCTATCCTGCTGCGCAGGTCCAGCGCCGCGCTTTCCATGCGCCGCGCGGCCGCCACCGCCACTTCGCCGGCAGCCGTCAGCAGGTAGCCGTCCTTGGAGCGCAGGAACAGCTTGGCGCCCAACTGCGCCTCGAGCGCGTTGAGGCGCCGGCCGACGGTGGCCTGGTCCACGCCCAGGCTGCGCGCCGCGGCGCGCAGGGAAGGCAGGCGCGTGAGCGCGAGAAAAATGCGGGTGTCGTCCCAGTTCATAGCCGCTAGCGTGATGCAAATTTGCATCACTGTAGAGCGAAATTGCTGCATTTCAAAGCGCTGCCAAAGGCGTAACCTTCCAGGCATTCACCCGTTTTCAAGAAAGTCAGACATGTCCATCGTTTCAGCCACCACCTCCACCCCCCAGCCGCAGACCATGCAGGCCACGGTCTTCGACGACTTCGGCGGCCCCGAAGTGCTGGTCAGCCGCGAGATCGCGCGCCCCGAAGTGCGCCCCCATGACCTGCTGGTGCGCAACGCCGCCATCGGCGTCAACCGCGCCGACCTGCTGCAGCGCAAGGGCGCGTTTGGCCGCGCCCACTTTGGCGACGGCGACACGCTGGGCCTGGAGATTGCGGGCACGGTGATCGAGATCGGCGCCGAGGTCCAAGGCTTCGCCGTGGGCGACCGGGTGATGGGCATTGTGGGCGGCGGCTCCTATGCCGAGTTGTCGCGCATAGACCACCGCATGGCCATGCAGGTGCCGGCAAACGTCAGCCTGGTCGATGCCGGCGCGGTGGCCGAAGTGTTCGTGACCGCGCATGAAGCGCTGTTTCATCTGGCGCGGCTGCAGCCCGGTGAATCGGTGCTGATTCACGCCGCGGCGGGCGGCGTCGGTTCGGCGGCGGTGCAGCTGGCCCATGCGTTTGGCGCGCGGGTGTTTGCCACCGCCAGCGGCGAAAAGCGCGAAGCCGTGCGCAGCTTCGGCGCGGACGTGGTGATAGACCACCGCAGCGAGGATTTCGCCGCCGTGGTGGCCCAGGCCACGGACGGCAAGGGCGTGGACGTGGTGATCGACTTCATCGGTGCGCCTTATCTGGAGCGCAATGTGCGCTCGCTGACGTTTGGCGGGCGCATGGTTTCCGTGGGCCTGCTGGGCGGCGCCAGCGGCGCGACGCTGCCCATGGACGCGGTGCTGTACCGCCATCTGCAGATCTTCGGCACGGTGATGAAGTCGCGCACGCCCGCAGTCAAGCAGGCCATGGTGCAGCGCTTTGCCCAGCAATGGCTGGGCGCGCTGGCCGACGGCACGCTGCGCGCCGTGATCGACAGCACCTATCCGCTGGCCCAGGCCGCGCAGGCGCATGAGCGCATGGAATCGGGCCTCAACGTGGGCAAGATCCTGCTGCTGCCGGACGCCGCCGCGCACTGAAGCCCGGGCGCGGACACGCGCGCATCAGCGCCAGGCCCGCCGCCCAGCGTGTTGCGCGGCGTCGCGCCGTTGGCAGCCGTTGCCGCCGCAGTCACGCCGTATCGCCCCAACGCCCAGCTCAACTGCTGGGGGGGAACGGGCGGTTGCGCTCAGGCGACGGAAGCGTCGCGGAACAGCACAAATCGGGCTTCGCGGCGCTGAATCCGCCAGCGGCCGTCCGCCGCGCGCACGAAACTGTCGTCGAACTCGCCCATCAGCTGGCGCGCATCGGCCGGGCGGCCGTGGGCGCCGGGCTGGGCCGCTGCGTCGCCGGACCACAGCAGCAC
>JBBKVU010000555.1:0-9179 GCA_037968595.1 Comamonas sp. | reverse complement strand
GCTGCAGCAGGCCTTGCGCGCGCGCGACTGGCTGCAGCTGGGCGTGCATGGGCGCGATCTGTGGCAGCAGGCGCGGCTGCTGCCGCTGGGCCATGCGCTGCTGGAAAAGCTGGTGCAGCCGCGCAAGTCGATCACAGCCCATGTGCTGTGCCTGGCACCCGCGATTGCCGACCCCGATGTCGACGCGGCGCTGGCACGCCAATGCAGCGCGCAATGGCTGGCGCAAAAACCTTTTAGTCCTTTGCCGGTGCTGGGCGTGCCCGGCTGGTGGGAAGGCAACAAGGAGGTTTGCTTTTATGATGATCCTTTTGTGTTTCGCAGCGCCCGGCCTGATAAGCCCATACAACAGACAGACGTCGCGCCGCGTGACTTGAACCCTGCGTCCCGCGCCCCCAGATGGGGTAATGCGGTGAATGCGCCGCTTTCCCTCCTTATGGAGAATTAATCCCGATGAAACGAATTGCCCTTTTTCTATTGACCAACATCGCCGTCGTGGCGGTGCTGGGCATTGTCGCCAGCCTGCTGGGCGTCAATCGCTTCCTCACATCCAACGGCCTGAACCTCGGCGCGCTGCTGGGCTTTGCCTTCATCATGGGTTTTGGCGGCGCGATCATTTCGCTGCTGATCAGCAAGCCCATGGCCAAGTGGACTTCGGGCGTGCATGTGATCAACGAGCCGCGCAACGCCGATGAAGCCTGGATCGTCAATACGGTGCGCGGCTTTGCCGACAAGGCCGGAATCGGCATGCCCGAAGTCGGCATCTACGAAGGCGAGCCGAATGCGTTTGCGACCGGCGCGTTCAAGAACTCGGCGCTGGTGGCGGTGTCCACCGGCCTGCTGTCGGGCATGACGCGCGAGGAAGTCGAGGCCGTGATCGGCCACGAAGTGGCGCACATCGCCAATGGCGACATGGTCACCATGACGCTGATCCAGGGCGTGATGAACACCTTCGTCGTGTTCCTGTCGCGCGTCATCGGCTATGCCGTCGACAGCTTTTTGCGCAAGAACGATTCCGAAAGCTCAGGTCCCGGCATTGGCTACTACGTGACCACCATCGTGCTTGACATCCTGCTGGGCTTTGTCGCGGCAATGATCGTTGCCTGGTTCAGCCGCCAGCGCGAATTCCGCGCCGACGCCGGCGCCGCCCAGCTCAGGGGTCGCAAGCAGCCGATGATCAACGCGCTGGCCCGTCTGGGCGGAATGCACCCCGGCGAGCTGCCCAAGAGCGTGGCCGCCATGGGCATCACGGGCAATATCGGCAAGCTGTTCTCCACCCACCCGCCGATGGAAGAGCGCATTGCCGCGCTGCAGCGCGGTTGAGTGATGGGGGCCTCGGGCCCCATGCGACAGATCGAAGCCCGCGTTGCAAGACGCGGGCTTTTTTGTTTCCGGGGTCGCTTTCTCATGCCTTGAGCGCAGGCCGTTCATCCTTCGACGCGGCCGGCGAGGCAAGCACAGGACGAACGGGGGATGAGGCCCGCTGTTTCTTTTGAACGCATTGCGAGACCTCGGCTCGCTTACTCCGCTCAGGGTGACCGGATTCTCAACGTTGGCCCGGGGTCTGTCGACGGGCGGCCCTGCGCCCAATCCATAAGCGGAACGGCAGCAGCAGCGACACCCCCATTGCCAGCTTCACGCCCAGATCGCCAATCGCCCAGGTGACCCAGGGCAGGTCTTCGCCCGCGAAGGCGATGCTCCAGAACACGGCGGTGTCGAGCACCGCGGCCAGCAGCGTCGCCACCAGCGGCGCGCGCCACCAGCGGCCTTGGCGCAGGCGGTCAAAGACATGGATGTCGAGCAGCTGTGAACAGGCAAAGGCCAGGCCCGAGGCCACGGCGATGCGCGCCGGCGCGAGCAGCAGCGAGGCCGCTACCGCCACGGCAAAGCCCACGTAGGCAATGCGCCGCGCATGTGCCGGACCATGGGCGCGGTTGGCGAGTTCGCTGACCAGAAACGCGAAGGGGTAGGTGATCGCACCCCAGGTCAGCCAGTCGTTGATCGCGTACTGCACCAGGATGTTGGAGGCCAGCACCACGGCCGCCATGGCCAGCGCGCCCTGGGCCAGCGCGCGCCGCGTGGGTGCGGTGAAACTCGCAGCTGTCGACATTTCAGCGACGGCTGGCGGGTACGGGCAGGCCAAGTATCTGACGCGCCACGGCCTCGGCCACGCGTATGCCGTCCACGCCGGCCGACAGGATGCCGCCCGCATAGCTTGCGCCTTCGCCGGCCGGGTAGAGGCCGCGCGTGTTGAGGCTCTGGTAGCTATCGTCGCGGCCCATCTTGAGCGGCGAGGAAGTGCGGGTTTCCACGCCGGTGAGCAGTGCGTCGGCCATGTCGTAGCCGCGGATCTTCTTGCCGAACGCGGGCAGGGCTTCGCGCATGGCTTCAATCGCATAGGCGGGCAGCGCCGCCTGCAGATCGATCAGGCTCACTCCCGGCTTGTACGAAGGCTCGACTTCGCCCAGCGCCGTCGATGGCTGGCCGGCGAGAAAGTCTTCCACGCGCTGGGCCGGGGCGTTGTAGTTGCTGCCGCCCAGCACATAGGCGCGTGACTCGAGCTGGCGCTGGAGGACGATGCCCGACAGCGGGTGGAACTCGCCTTCGGCGAGGTTTTCCACGCCATAGGTCTGGCCGTCGAAGGCCGCGGCAAAGGCTTCGGCGCTGCGCGGATAGTCGGGCGGATCGATGGCCACGACCATGCCTGCATTGGCATTGCGCTCGTTGCGCGAGTACTGGCTCATGCCGTTGGTCACCACGCGTTCGGGCTCGCTGGTCGCGGCGACCACGGTGCCGCCGGGGCACATGCAGAAGCTGTAGACCGCGCGGCCGTTGGCGGCGTGGTGCACCAGCTTGTAGTCGGCCGCGCCCAGCAGCGGGTGGCCCGCATGCCGGCCCCAGCGCGCGCGGTCGATCACGCTTTGCGGGTGCTCGATGCGAAAGCCTATGGAGAACGGCTTGGCTTCCATGCTCACGCCGCGCTCATAGAGCCTGGCAAAGGTGTCGCGCGCGCTGTGGCCCAGCGCGATCACGACCTGCGTGGCCGCAAGTTCGCTGCAGCTGTCGCTGGCCAGGTCGCGCACCACCAGGCCGCGGATGCGGCGCTGGCGCCGCATGTCGGCGTCTTCATGGCGGTCTTCGTTGTCGAACAGCACGTCCTCGACGCGCTGGCCGAAGCGCACTTCACCGCCCAGCGCAATGATCTGCGCGCGGATGTTCTCGACCACCTTGACCAGCTTGAAGGTGCCGATGTGCGGATGGGCCGCGTAGAGGATTTCGGGCGGTGCGCCGGCATCGACGAATTCCTGCATGACCTTGCGACCCAGGTGGCGCGGGTCCTTGATCTGGCTGTAGAGCTTGCCGTCGGAGAACGTGCCCGCGCCGCCTTCGCCAAACTGCACGTTTGACTCGGGAGTGAGCGTGCGCTTGCGCCACAGGCCCCAGGTGTCCTGGGTGCGTTCGCGCACTTCCTTGCCGCGTTCCAGCACGATGGGCTTGAAACCCATCTGCGCCAGCGCCAGCGCCGCGAAGATGCCGCAGGGGCCGAAGCCGACGACGACCGGGCGCTGGGCCAGATCGGCGGGCGCCTGGCCCGCGGGCTTCCAGGCCATGTCGGGCGTGGGATTCACATGCGGGTGCGACTCGAACTGCGCGAGCAGCGCGGTTTCCTGCGCGGGATCGGCAAGTTCAAGGTCGACGATGTACACCGCCTGCAGATCGGCCTTGCGCGCGTCGAAGCTGCGCTTGAACACCTGCAGCGCGCCGAGTTCGGCGGGCGCAATGCCAAGCAGCTGCGCCGCCAGCGTGCGCAGCCTGGCCTCGGGATGGAATTCGGTGTGGTTCTCGGGATCGAAAGTGATCGCCGACAGCGGGAGTTTGAGTTCTGCAATACGTATCATGGCTCGGGTCTATCAAGCAAGCCGGCGATGGTAAGGCAAATACGCGGATTGCCGCACCTGCGACTGCGCCGACCTTGGCTGGCGGCAGGATTAGGATGTCGGCAGCAAAGATTTACATCGTTTGCTCGCGTTGCCTGTCTTCGTACGCGGAATTTACGTGATTTACAGGCGCTGCGGTATTCCCGCGAACCACCAGGCGCGCATGCTGAAATGGCCGGTTTTTGCCGGATCCAGAAAGGCATATATGACGCGCAATCACTTGGGAATCGTCGCGGCGGCCCTGGTCGCCGCTTCCAGCTTGCCCGGCTGCACGCTGCCCGCGCCCGCGCGCGACGGCGGCTCGGGCGGGGCAATGTCCATGGCCCCCGGCCATGGGCCAGGAGGCTATCAGGGGCGTGCGCCGTATGGCGCCGACCCCGATGCCCATTTCCATCGTCTGGAGTCGGTGGGGATGAATCTCCCATGAAGCCGGACGCGGCGTTTACAAAGGCCCGTCCATGGGCTCGCCCAGGAAGCCGCCACTCTGGTGGGCCCACAGCCGCGCGTAGACGCCGCCCAGCTGCAGCAGCTGCTGGTGCGTGCCTTCCTCGACAATGCGGCCCTTGTCCATGACGATCAGCCGGTCCATCGCGGCAATCGTCGACAGGCGGTGGGCAATGGCAATCACGGTCTTGCCTTCCATCACCTTGTAGAGGCTTTCCTGGATCGCGGCCTCGACTTCGGAGTCGAGCGCGCTGGTCGCTTCGTCGAGCAGCAGGATGGGAGCGTTCTTGAGCATCACGCGCGCAATTGCCACGCGCTGGCGCTGGCCGCCCGAGAGCTTGACGCCGCGCTCGCCCACCTGGGCGTCCAGGCCCTGGTGGCCGTGGCGGTCATTGAGCTGGGCAATGAAGTCGACGGCTTCGGCGCGTGCGATCGCGGCCTGCAGGTCGGCTTCGCTGGCGTCGGGCCGGCCGTAGAGAATGTTGTCGCGCATGGAGCGGTGCAGCAGCGAGGTGTCCTGCGTGACCATGCCGATTGCCTGGCGCAGGCTGTCCTGCGTGACCTGGGAGATGTCCTGGCCGTCGATCAGGATGCGGCCGGAGCGCAGGTCGTGAAAGCGCAGCAGCAGGTTGACCAGGGTCGACTTGCCCGCGCCCGAACGGCCGATCAGGCCTATGCGTTCGCCGGGGCGTATCGTGAGGTTCAGGTGCTCCATCACGGCCTTGCCGTCGCGGTAGCCGAACGACACGTCGTCAAACACCACTTCGCCGCGCGTGACCTGCAGCGGGCGCGCCTGGGGCGCATCGAGCACCGTGGGCGGATGGGTCAGGGTGTTGATGCCGTCCTGGATGGTGCCCACGCTTTCAAACAGGCTGGTCATTTCCCACATCACCCAGCGCGCATGGCCAGAGATGCGCAGCGCCATCGCCGTCACGGCCGCGACCGCGCCCGCGCCCACCTGGCCCTGCATCCACAGCCACAGCGCCAGGCCGCTGGCGCCCAGAATCAGCAGCACGATCAGCACATGGTTGACGATTTCAAACTGGCTTACCAGGCGCATCTGCGCATTGCCCGTGAGGCGGAAGGCCTCCATGGCCGAGCGCGCGAATTCGGCTTCGCGGCGCGTGTGCGCAAACAGCTTGACGGTGGCGATGTTGGTATAGGCGTCGGTGATGCGGCCGGTCATCTGCGAGCGCGCGTCGGCCTGGGCCTTGCCCACGGCGCCCAGGCGTGGAACGAAATAGCAGCAGGCGGCAATGTAGGCAGCGGTCCACAGCAGCAGCGGCACCAGCAGCCAGGTGTCGAAGCCCGCGGCCAGCACCATCATGGTCACGAGGTAGACCGTCATGCCGACAACGATGTCGGTGGTGGTGAAGATCATGTCGCGCACCGCCAGCGCGGTCTGCATGATCTTGGTGGTGATGCGGCCGGCGAACTCGTCGGCGTAGAACGCCATGCTCTGGCCGAGCATCAGCCGGTGGAAGTTCCAGCGCAGGCGCAGCGGGAAGTTGATCGCCAGCACCTGGTGCTTGACCAGCGTCTGCAGCGCCACCAGGCCTATGCTCAATACCATGACCGCCACCAGACCCCAGAGCGCGCCGCCTTGCTCGGCCAGCAGCTGCGCGGGCTCGACGCGCGTGAGCCAGTCGACGACGCGGCCCATGACGGCAAACAGCCAGGCTTCGTAGGCGGCCGTGACGGCCGCGAGCAGCGCCATCGACAGCACATAGCCGCGCAGCCCCTGGGTGCAGGCCCAGACAAACGCCAGAAAACCGCGCGGCAGGGCTGCGGGTTCGGTCGCGGGATAGGGGGGAATGCGTTTTTCGAAGAATCCGTACAAGATCAGTCCCTTTATTGACCTCGGATGTTAGGCCGTGGGACTGGTTCGTGGGGCGCTGGTCGGTTATTCCCTGCGCAGCGCAGGTGTTGGTCAACGCCACGCAAAAAAAAGGACACCGCCCGCGCGCTGTCCTTTGCTGCAGCGCGCGCGCCGTAGATCAGGTCGGCAGGAAGCCGTCGACGGACAGGTAGCGTTCGCCGGTGTCGTACGAGAAGCCCAGCACGCGGCTGCCGGCCGGCAGCTCGGGCAGCTTCTGGGCAATGGCCGCCAGCGTCGCGCCCGACGAGATGCCGACCAGCGTGCCTTCCTCGCGTGCCGCGCGGCGTGCGTATTCGCGCGCGGGTTCGGCTTCGACCTGGATCACGCCGTCCAGCAGGCTGGTGTCGAGGTTCTTGGGAATGAAGCCCGCGCCAATGCCCTGGATGGGGTGGGGCGCGGGTGCGCCGCCCGAAATCACCGGCGAAGCCGCGGGCTCGACCGCAAACACCTTGAGATTGGGGAACTTGGCCTTGAGCTGGCGCGCGACACCCGTGAGGTGGCCGCCCGTGCCCACGCCGGTGATCAGCACATCAAGGCCGTCGGGGAAGTCGGCAATGATTTCCTGCGCTGTCGTGCGCTCGTGCACTTCGACATTGGCCGGGTTCTCGAACTGCTGGGGAATCCAGGAGCCGGGCGTCTGCGCGGCAAGTTCCTCGGCGCGGGCAATCGCGCCCTTCATGCCCTTTTCCTTGGGCGTCAGATCGAAGCTCGCGCCATAGGCCAGCATCAGGCGGCGGCGCTCGATGGACATGCTGTCGGGCATCACCAGGATCAGCTTGTAGCCCTTGACGGCCGCGACCAGGGCCAGGCCCACGCCGGTGTTGCCGCTGGTCGGTTCAATGATGGTGCCGCCGGGCTGCAGGCGGCCGGATTTTTCCGCGTCCTCGATCATCGCCAGCGCGATGCGGTCCTTGATCGAGCCACCGGGATTGCTGCGCTCGGACTTGATCCACACCTGGGCGGCCGCGCCAAACAGGCGGTTCACGCGCACATGGGGGGTGTTACCGATGGTTTGCAGAATGCTGTCGACTTTCATGGCATCTCCTTGGCGATGGCTTGTGTAGATCGCACATTCTGGCGCAGTTGATCTGCGTTCTGGGCATATTCTTATGCGTGCAATGCTCGGGTCGGGCGCGGGGCATGGGGAGTGGGCGATAATCGCGGCGTGAAGTTCACCAGACCGCCGCTGGTGCTAGTGTCGAAAGACCGCACTGGAGGAACGTCCGGACTGCATAGGGCAGCGTAGCAGCTAACGGCTGTCCACCGTGAGGTGAGGATCAGAGCAACAGAGACGAGCCGCTTTAGTGCGGGTGAAACGGGCAATCTCTACGCGCAGCAATACCAAGTAGGCACACGTTGACGGGGCCCCCGGAGTGTGCGGGTAGGTAGCATCGAGCTGGTTGGGCGACCACCAGCCAAGAGTAATGGCGGTCACGCAGCCGGTTTTCGCAAGAGAGCCGGCGGTGCACAGAATCCGGCTTATCGGTGGACTTCACACTTTTCATGCAAAAAGCGCCTGGCTTTCGGTCAGGCGCTTTTTCTTTTTCTAGCGTGGGCCCTTCGACAGGCTCAGGGCGAACGGTTTGAGGCGCATGTTTGGGGCGAATCGAGCCGCCGCCGGGCCGCAAACGCTATGGGGGGCAGCGCCCCCCAGCGCGCAGCCACACGAAGTGGGCAAGCGTGGGGGCTAAAATTTTTCCCAGGGCAGCAAATAGCGCCACTGGCCTTCCGGCAGCTTGGCCATCGACACCCGGCCCACGCGCAGGCGGCGCATGCTGATCACCTGCAGGCCGACTTGCGCGCACATCTCGTCGATCTTGTCGGGCCAGAAGCCCTTGATGGCAAAGCGCAGATGGGTTTCGTTCTGCCAGCTGACCTTGGCCGGCGGCAGCGGCTGGCGGTCGGAGATCAGGCCGTGGCACAGGCGCTGCAGCCCGCCTTCATCGATCTGGCCCTTGACCCCGACCACGAGTTCCTGCTCCAGCGCATAGGCGTCTTCCTGCAGCTTGCGCGCAATGCGCGGGTCCTGGGTGTAGATCACCAGGCCGCTGCCCGGCACCGGGATAGGCAGGAACGCCAGCTGGTCGTCGAAGTGGCGTGCCAGCACTCGCACCGGCGCGGGCGCGTCGTATTCGGCCAGGTTCTTTTCGGTCAGCAGGCTGCGCGCGCTGGGCACGCGGCCATAGGCTTCGCCCTGCGTGTAGCCCGCGGGCTTGTGCAGCAGCAGCGTGACGGGCGGAATGGCTTCGGCCTTGGCGCCGGGCGCAAGCCGGATCTGCTGGTCGGGGCCGATATGGGTGCCGGGAACCAGCACGACCTGGCCGTCGACCTGCACATGGCCGGCTTCGATATACAGCTCGGCTTCGCGGCGCGAGCAGCTTTGTTGTTCCGCCAGGCGCTTGGACAGGCGAACGGATTCAGTTTGAGACATGCCGCAAGCCTAAGGCACGAATGCGTTCCACATGGGCCAAAAGGGATCTTTCTGCAATCGGCCATAGCGCCGGGGGGGCATCGTCATAGGCCAGCCGCACCCAATCCTGGGGTGTGCCGTCGGGCGCGGCCTGCATGGCGCGCAGCACCTTGGCCTCGCGCGCCAGCCTGTGGGCCTGGAGCCGGGCAATCACGCGGCGGGCTTCGCCCAGCACATAGCCATGCGCGGGCAGGATGAACTCCACGCCTTGCAGCGCGCACAGCGTGTCCAGGCGCGCCAGCGAGTCGAGGTAGTCGGCCATGTTGCCGTCGGGTGGGTCGATCACCGTGGTGCTGCCGTTGAGGATATGGTCGCCGCTGAACAGCAATGCATCTTCCTCGAGCAGGAAACAGACATGGTTGGCCGCGTGGCCGGGCGTGAAGACCGCCCGCAGCGTATGGCTGACCGGGCCTTGCGCGCCGCTGCCGCTGAGCACCAGGCGCTCGCCGTC
>JBBKVU010000554.1:0-7440 GCA_037968595.1 Comamonas sp. | reverse complement strand
GCCAAAGACATTGCGCCCGAGCAAGGCGATCATGGGCAGACCCGCCAGGCTGGCATCCAGCAACTCTGTCATCAGCGCGCGCAGCGCGCCCTGGATGGCCAACCCTGCGTCCAGCCGGGCGCCTGCGGAGTCGATCAGCAGCACCAGGGGTTGCTGCGTCGAGCGCGCCAGGCGGACGATGCGGCAAAGATCGGCGCATTCGGCGCTGCCAAGCACCCCTTTGTCCTTTGCCGGATCGGTGGCGGCCGCCAGCACTTCGCGACCGCCTGCCGTGGCGCTCGCCAGGTGCAGGCCCGACTCGGCCGGCAGCGGGGTTTGGGAGCCGGCGTCAAACAGCGCGGCAAGCCGCTGCGCAACGGATGCGGTGGTGAAATCCACGATGTTCATTCCTTCACTTGTTGTCCGCGCCGGCGCCCGAGCGCTGCGTGCTGGCCTTGTGCCGGGCGCCGTCGCTGATGGCCCAGTCCCTGAACTCCTCGGGCGAGGCCGAAGGCCAGGCCAGGTTGCCCTGTTTCTCCAGCCTGGCCTTGACGTCGGGATCGCGCAGCACCTGGGCGCTGGCATCAAACAGCCTCCTGGTCACTTCCGGCGGCAGCTTGGCCGGACCATAGATGCCAAACCAGATGTTGAAGTCGTAGTCGTTGATGCCCGACTCACCCATTCCCGGCAGATCGGGAAACAGCGGCGAGCGCTCGGCCGTGGTCACGGCCAGCAGCCGCAGCTTGCCCGCCTGGACCATGGGCATCACCGAAGGCGGCGTGCCGAAGGTCATGTCGACATCGCCCGCGGCAACCGCCTGGATGGAAGGCGCTCCGCCCTTGTACGGCACATGCAGCATGTCGATGGTTGCCGCGTGGGCAAAGGAAGCACCGGCCAGATGCGTCACCACGCCGGCACCGGAGGACGCATAGGTCAGCTTGCCCGGATTCTTGCGCGCCTGCTCCATCAGCCCCTTGACGCTTTTTTCCGGAAAATCCTTTCTGACCGCCAGCAGCATGGGCGAATTGCTCCAGCGCGCAATCGGCGTGAAGCTTTTCACGCCGTCGTAGCGCGCACTCTTGTAAAGCAGCTGATCGGAGCCGTAGAGGTTGGCCGTGCCCAGCAGCAGCGTATAGCCGTCAGGCTGCGCACGCGACACCAGCTCCGAGGCCAGCGTGGTGCCCGCACCCGGGCGGTTGTCCACCACCACGGCCTGGGACAGCACGCGGCCCAGTTTTTCTCCCACGATGCGGGCCACGGCATCCGCACCCCCGCCAGCCGGAAAGCCCACGACCAGCGTGATGGGCCGCGATGGATAGGTATCCGCCAGCGCCACCGTGCCTGCGGCAGCGGCCAGCGCAGCCAGCAATGCTTTCTTGAACATGTCTTGTCTCCTTGGATTGGATCTCGAGCGCCCTGCAGCGATCGCCTTGAACATCCTTGTCTCCGGCTGTTGGACGCCGGAGTTCTTGAAGCGGTGCGGGGCACGCTTCTTTTTTGTGCTTCCAATGTAGGAGGGCTCTGGATAATTTAAAAATATGATATTTTTATTGTTCGATCTGATTTACTTATGAAGAGCAAAGAACATGGATCTGCGGCAGCTGCGGTATTTCGTCAAGGTGGTGGAATGCGGCAATGTCACGCGCGCCAGCGAGGCACTGCATATCGCGCAGCCGGCCGTGAGCCAGCAGATGCGCAATCTGGAGCGCGATCTGGACATGCGCCTGCTCGAGCGCAGCGTGCATGGCGTCGCCCCGACCGCAGCCGGGCAGACGCTTTACCGCCACGCGCTGGAGCTGCTGCGCCAGGCCGACAGCACGCGCGAACTGCTGCGCCAGGACGCGGAGCTGCCGCAAGGCCGGGTGTCGGTGGCCCTGCCGTCCAGCACGGCGCGGATGGTGGCCATTCCGCTGGCGCGCATGGTTCGCGACCGCTTCCCCGGCATTGCGCTGGAACTGGTCGAAGCACCGAGCGCGGAACTCGCCAATCTGCTCACCAGCGGCCGGGTCGATCTCGCCGTGATTGTCGATGCCGTCGAAACGCGCAGCATTGCCAGACAGCACCTGCTGACCGAGGCCTTGCACCTGATTGCCTGGCCGGAATTTCCCATGCCGGACGGTCCGGTCTCGATTGCAGACCTGGCGCGCATGCCGCTGCTGCTGCCCAGCGCGCCGAACACCATTCGCAGCCATGTCGAATGGGCGATGCGCGAAGCCGGCCTGCCCTGTGAAATCCGCTTCGAGGCAAGCTCCACGGCGCTGCTGTTTGCCGCCGTGATGGCGCAGCTGGGCGTGACCATCCTGCCCTGGAGCGCCGCGCATATCGAACTCAGCGAGCGCAAGCTCAAGCTCGCCAGGGTCGACCACCGCCTGTTCTCGCGCGACCTGTCGCTATGCTGGCGCGACACGGCATTGCAGAGCAACGCCGTGCAAAAGGTAAAGGCCACCATGCTCGAGCTTTTTCACGGCCCGGAAAAATGGCCGGAATGGGTGGCGTCGAACTAAAGACCCAAGGGCGTGGGCGATTCGTTTGCCGTGCAGCAGGACCTATCCGACTGCCTGGTGCGCAGCTTTGGATTGGAAATCCATCTTGGACATTCAGCAGACGCACAGCAACTCATCTATCTGGCTGCTTTTTCCGGTAGAGAACATGCTGTCGAAGTGCATGGCCTTCAGGAAGTCCTGGATGGTCAAAGGTATTCTCGTCACGAACCATGCCAAGCCTTTGCATGAGCTTTTCAGAGCGCTTGTTACTGAGCGCGGTGAAGGCAACCACTTCCGAGAGGGATAGTTCCTGAAAAGCGAAATCCAGTGCAGCTTGAGCCCCTTCCGTGGCCAACCCTTTCCCCCAGAAATCTCTCGCGAGCCTCCAGCCTACTTCCACGCACGGTGAGAATGGCAAATCAGCAGAAGGCACATGCAGCCCGATGAAACCCGCAAATTCATTGCTTGCTTTGACTTCAAGCGCCCAAAACCCCCAGCCACGCTGATGGATTAGCGCGCGGCAACGGTCGGCTACGGAGCGACTCTGTTCTTCCGTGAGAACACTTGGGAAATAACGCATGGTCTCGGCATCAGAGCTCATGAGCGCAAAGGCTGGATAGTCGGCATCCCTCCACTGACGCAACAAAAGCCTCTCTGTCTCTAGTTCGCGCACGTAGTCTCCATTTGCAAAAACTGCATGGTACCTTCCGGTTTGAAGATGGCTGCTTATGGTCTCAGCAGACCTTCCGCACGTCGCCTCCTGACCTGTCGCGGTCGGTCGAAGTGCATCCATCAACGCCTGCTGCGCAGCGGGTCGATTGAAGGACCTTGCAGAAGGGCCAGGTGCTCAAATGCGCGCTGGACCTGTGGGAACACACGACCTGGGCGGTTCACGCGCAGGTCGTCTCCGACAACTTGATTTCAGCGCAGCTGCCAGCCGATGATCGACGCCGTACCTACTTCAAGAGTCAACTGCATTGACCAGTATCTTGAAGACAACCTTCGGATTCCGAGCGCACGAATCCGGCTCAGCCGCTTGGCGGCTCAGGACACGACGATCTATGAAGCGCCAGCGACCCTGGAACTCGGAAAATCCTTCGGGGTGAAGGGCACGCTTCGTGCGCCGAAGCCGGCAGCTCCATCGAGGATGTCTTTGAGCAGCTGTCGATGGTGGAGGACTACGAGCGCGGGCAACTGGTCCGGGAAGATCAGTATTTCCAGCTTGTGGCGGTAACGAGCGAGAGGGTGCATTGGACTTGCCCGCATGGCGCCGTGCGAGAGCGACCAGGTCAGGACGAGTGCGAGGTTCGCTTTGACGCGAGCTACGCCGAGAACATCTCTCATGCGCGGCCTCGCACCCGGCGCCAATCCCGGCCCGGTGTCGTCGATTCCGAAGCTGTGCGGCGGCCGCCTCGAGCCTCAAGCGGACCATTGCCGGGCTGGGTGTCGATGCGCTGGGCCGGACGCCATTGCGCTGATGCAGCGATCCATCGACGGTCCGCTGCGTCCCAGAGTGCTGAGTCCCAAGTATTGCAACAGCCGGGCATACACCATCTTTGGTGGGGCCGCGGTGCAGATGGGGTTGACTGCGCAGACGCTGATTGGGAATTAACGGGGCCTGGCCCAAGGGAAGGCATAGTCTTTGGCCCTGCCGATATCTCCACGCTTGAAGGTCTGCGAGGCAAGCAACAAGTCCATCACTGTTCCATCTGCCGGCCCAGCTCCTGCAGGCCTGCTGCATGCGGATAACGCCGAATCAACTCCTGCGCCCTCGCATGAATTGCATGCCATTGAAGGTCTCGCTTTTGTGCTTCGCTCAAGCCCTTGGCATGAAGGCTGACCAGAAAAGCCACGGCGGCTCTGGGATCGGTTTTAGGATCAAGCAGTTTATTCCCCATGCTTTCTTCTACACCGACCCCATGGAGCTCTTTTTCCAGACGCGAATTGGCACGCAACCAATTTGAATAAAGGATAGCCTCGAAGAATCCAAAGTCGTCAGAGGAGCCACCAAAAATAGGTTCATTGATGGTGAGAAATCGATGGAGATCAGCGATCTCCTCCTTGGTCAGATCAACACTCTCGGCAGAAGCCATCTCTCCAGAAATTATGTCAACCGCATACCTATTGTTGCTTTCCGATATTTCCTTGACGACATCTTTTCGAATACTCAACGGAGCCCACGAATACATATGAGCCAACTCCCCATAATAATCATCAAAATAAATCAATTTTTTCTCGTATGCATACTTTAGGTTGGGCAAGGAGTTACCATCAAAACCAAGACGTGAATGACTAAAAACAATAGCCCGGGCAACCCGCTCATCCGACTCATTGCGCAGGGCACGACTGAGTTCATCGGATATGCGTTTTCGCAGAAATTCAGAGTCTGCCCCAAGGTAGGCGAGATTGAGCTCTTCTGCCAATTTAATGCGCCGCTCGAAATCTGAGTTATTCTCTCGGTATTCTCTCAACTCGCTGATCAGAGACTCTGCATAATTTTCACCTTGCACCAAGGCACGTGTACCTACACTAGGATATCGCGCATCATTCACCCGCACACCTTCGGGCTTGCCATCCCTCAAAATATCGAGCATCAGGTATGCACCTGCTCCCGCTAAAAAAATGATGACTAAGAGAGCGACAATCGCCCGTGAATTTTTCATCAGAAATTCCTAATTTTTTCGAACATCTTGTATGGCAATGTCAACGCCATGCCATAAAGACTCGAAACTTTATCCCTCCATGAATGATGCATTCCATAAACTTCACGATAAGGAAATATCCCGGAATGAGGAATGTCAGTACTCGCTCGAAATGCATCATAAACAAACACATCGGATCGATACTTTCCTCGAATGGACTCTCTCCTCCAGGTGGGCTCCTTGGCATCACGCATGAATGGCTCTGCAGTGGTATAAACCAAGGTATATGAATAATCTGCACCTATTTGATATATCTGCAACGCCCTATAAACGACAGCCTGCTGCGCCGACACCATCACACTATTGACCCGATTATGATTAACATCACAAATATTACTCCAACATGATTTCACCATGTGTCCAGAATACTTGGGGCTGACAGTATTCCAAGGGGTTGTCCGCCGCGTGAAATCGTCCCATGTATTCCTAAACACTTTGTTGGGGGCATTGCCTTCATTGAGCACCTCCACCACTCTGGACCCATCCCAGATCCCCAGATGACCAATAGCGCCGAAATTTGAAACATTCAGATCACGCCCTACAATGTCCCCCATAATTTTCGGGCCGTTGACATCAGCAGAAACACCGGAAAACTCCAGCATAAAGCTTTTCAGCTTGATAGCATTCTTCTTTTGATCAACCGAGTAAATAGTAACCTCGTGCACTTTGCCATCCACCCACTCGGGCTTGCGCTCAACGTACAACTTGAATCCATGAAACTCATGGGGACTGGCACATTCCCAGGAAATAGCAGTTGCTGAGGTTCTATCTGCAACAACTCTTCCAAGCAGAACACCGTCATCACGTTCTGCCTGAACTACATTCTGGTAGCCAGGAGCGGAAGAATCACAAGCCCAGCCAACATATTTCCATGCAGATTCCGAATGAACTTCCCCCATCCCGAGCGCGTGCGCGGCAATGGGCAGGGTCAGAAAAATAGATACCCCGACCGCAGAGCTCTGCAGAATTTTACGCTTGGAATCTTGAAAATATTTAATGATGCCTAGGCCACGGGCATTGAACCTAGAAGTACAGTCAAATAGATAAGACATGATTTTCTCCCGGGAAAATCCGTTTGGGCGATACCTCATCGATTAACAAGCGTCCATTGACGTCCGTGCACCCACCTTTTTCTCAAGTGGATGCAATACGTCGGACTCTCAGGGCTTGATGATAAAACCGCTGCCCATCAATTCATCCGGGAAACCACGCTGCTGCGGATGAATACATCCCTTGCACCCATCAATGCGTTCCCCGTCTTTAAAAGCTGACTTTCCGCGCCGGGTTGGCCTTTGACCAGTGAAGTATTTCATAGTCTTTTCGCAAACCCACCGTGAAGAATGGATCGGTCCTGAGCAGTGCGTCCAGTTCTTCCTTGCTTTGCGCCTGCGCGATCCAGAGTCCGCCTTTGGGCGTTTCGTTCAGTTCACGCCTGAGCGAGCCGCCGACCGGGATGACGGCCTGGTTTTGCTCCAGCCACGCCAGGTGGGCAGCCAGGTTCTGCGCCCGAACCTCGGCCATTCCAGGGAAATCATTGAACAGGACGACAAACAGCATGCAGGCTCCAGTGATTGAGCCAGCAATTTTGCCTGGTGGTGATTCAGCCGGGCAACCGCGCCTTTGCCTGCGCCAGCAATGGTTGACATGGATCTGCCGGCGAGGGCCCTCGCCCCATGGTTCAGCCCCCGCCTTCAGTCCGCTCAGTTGGCCGCGAAGCAGTACATCAGCCCGGCGCTGCCGCTCATCTTGAGCTGGTCGAGGCTGCAGCCGCGCGTGCCATGCGAGGCGTTCCACGAAGCGTTGGCCACCGGGTCGGGGTTGGTGCCCTTGTGGTCGTGGTGTCCGACCATAGCAGAGCCGCCCTCGCTCTTGGTCCAATTGCCGCAGGTGGTGTCCTTGCCGGGTTCGGGCACGGCCAGGGTGCCGTCGGCGCGCGAGCCGGTGAGGATGTCGTGGCGGTTGACCGGATCACCGAAACCGGAAACGACTTCGCCCTTCTCGGTCAGCGAGGTGTCCTTGCCGAGCTTGGCGTTGGCGCTGTGCAGGTCGGCCACGCTGGTGGCAACAACCACGCCCTTGGCATTGGTCCAGGGGCCGCTGCCTATGCGGTCGCGCGCATTGACCGCCGGCTGCCCATTGAGCGCGGCGGTGCTCAGGTAGGCGCGCCAGGTCTTGTTGCCCGCGCCGGCGCTGGTGGCCAGCGACTGGCAGAAGCGATCGGCGCCGGCCAGGCCGCCGAGGTCGCCGCCCTTGCCCGGGTTGTCGCTGGTGATGAA
>JBBKVU010000553.1:0-2505 GCA_037968595.1 Comamonas sp. | reverse complement strand
ATTCAATCTTCTTTGTCTGGTCCTTGTCGATCACGCCCAGGCCGCCGGCAATCATGATGGGCTTGTGGTAGCCGCGCACCACGCCGCCGACTTCCTGCTCGTACTCGCGGAAATAACCCGCGAGGTTGGGACGGCCGAACTCGTTGTTGAACGCCGCGCCACCCAGCGGGCCTTCGGTCATGATCTGCAGCGGACTGGCGATGTGCTCGGGCTTGCCTACGGTGCTGCCCCAGAGCTTGGAGACCGTGAAGCCGCTCAGGCCGGCCTTGGGCTTGGAGCCGCGGCCGGTCGCGCCTTCGTCGCGGATTTCACCGCCGTTGCCGGTGGAGGCGCCGGGGAAGGGCGAGATCGCCGTGGGGTGGTTGTGCGTCTCGACCTTCATCAGCACATGGTGGGTCGCGGCCTGCTTGACGTAGCTCGGCGCGCTGCCCGCGCCCGCATCGAGGCGGGCGACAAAGCGCTCGACCTCATGGCCTTCCATGATCGAGGCGTTGTCCGAATAGGCCACCACGGTGTGCTGGGGCGACACCTGGTGGGTGTTGCGGATCATGCCGAACAGCGACTTCTCCTGCGCCACGCCGTCGATGGTGAAGCTGGCGTTGAAGATCTTGTGGCGGCAATGCTCGGAGTTGGCCTGGGCAAACATCATCAATTCCACATCGGTGGGATTGCGCTTGAGGCCCTGGAAGGCGTTGACCAGATAGCTGATCTCATCTTCGGCCAGCGCCAGGCCCCAGGCCTTGTCGGCCGCGAGCAGTGCGGCCGCGCCGCCGCCCAGCACATCGACAAAGGCCATGGGCTGGGCCTGCAGTTCGGTGAACAGCGTCGCGGCTTCGTTGCGCGAGGTCATGACCGACTCGGTCATGCGGTCGTGCAGCAGCGCGGCAACCTGGCCCAATTGCTCGGGCGTGAGTTCGGGCGTTCCGCCCAGCAGGCCGGTCTTGAGCTGGATGCGGTACTCGGTCACGCGCTCGACGCGCTGGATCGCCAGGCCGCAGTTGCGCGCGATGTCGGTGGCTTTCGAGGCCCAGGGCGAAATCGTGCCCAGGCGCGGCGTGACCACGATGGCCAGGCCGTCGCTGCTGCCGGCATAGGGCTCGCCGTAGGTCAGCAGCGCCGCGAGGCGGCTGTGCGCGTCGGCATCGGGTGCGGTCTCGGTTGCCACGAGGTGCACGAAGCGCGCGGCCACAGCGCTGATCTTGGGGTGGATCGCTTCCAGGGAGGAAAGCAGTTGTTGGGCGCGGAAAGAGCTCAGGGCGTTGCCGCCCTCCAGCTGGGTCAGATGCAAAGTCACGTGGCAGCCTGTCGGGAATATGAGGCGTGAAGACAGCGCACCCGAAGAAGGTGCGCCGTGGGCGATGGCCGGCATTTTACCGGTGCGCGCGCCGGCGCGCAGCCCTGATACCAGCAGGCCTGGAGGTGCAATGGGATAATTGCCGCATGAGCATCACCATCAAAACCGCCGAAGACATAGCAGGCATGCGCGTCGCCTGCCGACTGGCTTCCGAAGTGCTGGACTATATTGCGCCCCACATCAAGCCCGGAATCACCACCGCCGAAATCGACCGCCTGGGCGCCGAATGCATGGCCCAGCAGGGCACCGTGTCGGCCACCATCGGCTACCAGCCACCGGGCTATCCGCCCTATCCCGGCCATCTGTGCACCTCGGTCAATCACGTGGTCTGCCACGGCATTCCCAACGACAAGCCGCTCAAGAAGGGCGACATCGTCAACGTCGACGTCACCGTGATCACCCCCGACGGCTGGTACGGCGACAACTCGCGCATGTACATGATCGGCGAATGCTCGATTGCGGCCAAGCGCCTGTCGCAGCTCACGTTCGAATCGATGTGGCTGGGAATCCAGCAGGTCAAGCCCGGCAATACGCTGGGCGATATCGGCCACGCCATCCAGCGCTTTGCCGAAGGCCACGGCCTGTCGGTGGTGCGCGAGTTCTGCGGCCACGGCATTGGCAAGAAGTTCCACGAGGAGCCGCAGATCCTGCACTACGGCAAGCCCGGCCAGGGCACGGTGCTGGAAGCCGGCATGATCTTCACCATCGAGCCCATGCTCAACCTGGGCAAGCGCGACATCAAGGAACTGGGCCGCGACGGCTGGACCATTGTCACCAAGGACCACAGCCTGTCGGCGCAGTGGGAGCACACGCTGGTCGTGACCCCCACCGGCTACGAAGTCATGACGCTGTCGGCCGGCTCGCCCGCGCTGCCCGAGTTCGTGACCACGACCAGCTGCTGAGCCCGCGGCGCGCACCAGCGAGCGCGCATGATTCTTGCAAGTAAGGCTGCGGGTCTTTTCCTTTACCCTATTGACCATGAATCCTCTGCACGCCCTGCGTGACACCTACCGCCGCGACAAGGCCGCCCTCGTGGCAGCCCTGCTCACGCCTGCCACCACCAAGCGCAATATCCACGCGTCGCTGCACCAATTGAGTGCGCTTGCCGACCGCCTGCTGTGCCGCCTCTGGGACCAGGCCGGGCTGCCGCC
>JBBKVU010000552.1:0-4780 GCA_037968595.1 Comamonas sp. | reverse complement strand
CGCAAAGCCCATGTCATCAACGCAGTGCAGCACGCCGCCTTCGCGGCGCACTTCGCGATCGCGCCGCAGTTCAGCTTCGATGGCCTCCAGCGCGGCCGCATCGGCCACGCCATAGACGGTCTCGCGCAGCAGGCTGGCCGTGCCCATCGCCGGCGGCAGCGTGGCGTCGTCGCTGGCGCGCAGCGCGATGCCCGTGCCGTCCAGTGCCTCGAAGAAGTCATTGCCTGCGTCGCGCAGGCCGTAGTCGATCAGGTATTGCCGGCAGGCCGGCAGGTCGTCGACGCCAAACACCAGTGCATCGGGTCCGAGGATATTCATGAAATGCTCTTTCAGGCCGTGCGGCCCTGCAGGGTTTCGGCGACCCAGTCGGCGATGTACTGGCCGGCGTTGATGCTGTTGTCGAAGCTGGCGTGCTGCACCCCGCCTTCGCGATCGGTGAAGATCTTGAGTTCACGCTTCGGGCTGTTGACCAGCTGCTCGTAGGTGCGATGCGCCCACTTGAGCGGAATCTGCGAATCCCGCTCGCCATGCGTGACCAGAAAAGGCACGCGGATCTTCTCGACCACGCCGTCCAGGTGCACATCCTCGGCAATGCGCATGAAGTCATCGATGTCCTTGGCACCCCAGACCCACTGCACATGGCTCCAGTAGTGCGGCACGGGAAAGCTGCCCTCCTTTTCCAGCCGGCGCTTTTGCACGTCGCGCCAGTCGTGGTTCGCGCCCCAGGCCACGCCGCAGGCAAAGCGCGGCTCCATGGCGACGGCGCGCGGGCAGTAGTAGCCGCCCAGCGACACGCCTTCCATGCCTATGCGCTTGGGGTCCACGTCGGCACGCGTCTCCAGCCAATCGACCACACGGCTGGCCCAGTGCTCGCTGTCATAGCGCGCCGTGAGCCCGTGCAGGCGCAAGGCCTCGCCGGTGCCGGGCTGATCGACGAGCAGCGAGGACACGCCGCGGCGCGCCAGCCAGGCGCACAGGCCCACGCGATACTTCATTTCCTTGGTTGAATCCAGGCCGTTGATCTGGACCAGCACCGGCGACTGGCCGGGCGCAGCCCGGCCGTCCACGCCCAGGGCGCGCACGTAGAGCGCCGCCAGCACCTTGCCTTCATACGGAATCTCCACGCGCTCGCAGTTGTCGCCCGCCAGGCGCAGCCCCTTGGCGAACACTTCGAGGCAGCGTTCATACAGCGCCAGCCGGCCCGGCGCGCCATGCGCCTGCAGACGCTCGCAGGTGATGTAGTAGGCCGCCGCGCGGCCGTACTTCTCGCCCGCGGACAACAGCCGCCCGCGCGCCTCGTCTTCCTCGGCGAGTTCGCACAGCTTGTCGGCCATCGCCGCCCAGGTCTCGCGAAAGGCCTGCGTGCCCGCTGCGTCGGGCGCCTTGGCGGCCTCCTGCAGCGGCGCGCACATCTCCTCGATTTCGCCTATGCGCGCGCCCATCTCGATCGCCAGGTTGACCGACAGATTCCAGACGTAGTTGGTGGGAAAGTACTTGAACATATTCAATAGTTGGGAGTGAGAAGAGTCGCCGACATCGCTGCCGGCCGGGACACCGGCAGCAAGGCCGGCTTGAGAAGGAAATGCGCCAGCGCGGGCAGCAGCACCAGCGCGCCGAGCATGTTCCACAGGAACATGAATGCCAGCAGCAGGCCCATGTCGGCCTGGAACTTGATCGGGCTGGCGACCCAGGTGATGACGCCGACGGCCAGCGTCACGCCGGTCAGCATCACCACCTTGCCGGTGAACAGCAGCGCGCGGTGGTAGGCCGCAGCCAGGCTCTGGCCGCGGCGCAGCTCGGCCAGGGTCACCGACAGGATGTAGAGCGCGTAGTCCACGCCTATGCCCACGCCCAGAGCGATCACCGGCAGCGTCGCCACCTTGACGCCCATGCCCAGAGCGACCATCAGCGCCTCGGCCAACAGCGAGGTGATGACCAGCGGCAGCACCGCCACCACCACCGCGCGCCAGGAGCGGAAGGTGACCAGGCACAGCAGCACGACGGCGCCATAGACCAGGAACAGCATCTGCCGCCAGGCGTCGCGCACCACGATATTCGTCGCGGCTTCTATGCCCGCCGAGCCCGCGGCCAGCAGGAACTCGGACTGCGGGCCGTTGTTGGCCTGGGCAAAGGCCTCGACATGGGCCACCACGCGCGCCAGCGTGTCGGCCTTGTGGTCGCGCAGATAGGCATAGACCGTGAGCAGCGAGCAGGCGTCGTTGTACAGGCCGCGCGGCGCGCTGGCCGTGGCGGTGTTGAGCATGTCCTGGTTGGGGACGAACTCATACCACTTGGGATTGCCTTCGTTGAGGCCAGAGAGCACGCGCCGGTTGAGCAAGGCCAGGGTGTTGGTCGACTCCACGCCTTCGAGCTGGCGCAATTGCCATTCCAGCGCATCGACCTTGTTGAGCGTCTCGTAGTTGGCGCACTGACCGGGCGGCGTGCGCACCATCACCGCCAGCACGTCGCTGGACGCGCCATAGGCCGTGTTGAGGAAGGCGACATCGCGGTTGTAGCGGCTGTCGGCGCGCATTTCGGGCGCACCGGGGTCGAGGTCGCCGATCTTGAGCTGGGTGCTGGCGGCAAAGCCGGCAACACCCAGCACCAGGCCAGCGGTGACAGCCGCCGTGGCCCAGCGCCTTTCGGTGAAGCGCGTGAGCAGCTGCCACAGCCTGCCGCCTTGCGCGCCCGACTGATCGGCCTCGTCATGCCGCAGGCTGCGCGCCGCGGCCTTGGCGCTGACGCCGGTATAGCTCAGCAAAATGGGCAGCAGGATCAGATTGGTGAAGATCAGCACGCCCACGCCCAGCGACGCCGCGATCGCCAGTTCGCGAATCGCCTGGATGTCTATTACCAGCAGCACAGCAAAGCCCACGGCATCGGCCACGAGCGCCGTGAGGCCGGCGAGAAACAGCCGGCGGAAGGTAAAGCGCGCGGCCACCAGCTTGTCGGCGCCGCGGCCTATGTCCTGCATGATGCCGTTCATCTTCTGCGCGCCATGGCTCATGCCGATGGCAAACACCAGGAACGGCACCAGGATGGAGTACGGGTCGAGCACAAAGCCCAGCAGCGGCAGCAGTCCCAGCTGCCAGACCACGGCTATCAGCGAGGCCAGCACCACCAGCAGCGTGGAGCGCAGGCAGCGCGTATACCAATAGACCATGGCGGTGGCAATCGCCACGGCCAGCGCGAAGAACAGCAGCACCGCGCGCACACCGTCGATCAGATCGCCCACCAGCTTGGCAAAGCCCGTGATGTGGATGGTCACGCCCTCGCCTTCGAACTGGCTGCGCAGCGCTTCGAGCTGGTCGGACAGGCGCGCATAGTCTATGGCGTTGCCTTCAGCATCCTTGGCCAGCAGCGGCACGAAGATCACCGAGGAGCGCGCGTCGCGCGCCACCAGCTGGCCGATTTCGCCCGAGCGCGCGACATTGGCCGCGAGCTGCTGCAGGCTGGCCGCGCCGCCGTCAAAGCCGTCGGGAATCACCGGCCCGCCTTCGAGGCCTTCCTCGGTCACGCCAAACCAGCGCGTGGTCGGCGTCCAGAGCGACTTCATGCCCACGCGGTCCACGCCGGGCAGCACGAAGACCGCGTCGGTCAGGCGGCGCAGCGTGTCGAGATAGCCGGCGTCATAGATGCTGCCCTCGGGCCCTTGCGGCCTTGCGACCGCAATGCGCACCGCATTGCCCAGGCCGCTGAGTTCGGTCTGGTGCTTCAGGTAGTTGGCGATGTAGGGATGGCCCGTAGGAATCGATTTCTCGAAGCTGGCCTGCAGCTGCAGCCGCGTGGCTTGCCAGCCCAGCACCAGCGTGACCAGCGCGCACAGCACGACCACCAGCAGCCGGTGGTTGAACAGCAGGCGCTCGATGACCGAGCCCGAGCGCGGATCGAAGCGCTCCGCCGATGGCACAGGAGGGGAAGAAGAAGGCATCATGGTTTGCCGCCCTTCAATGCATGGATACCGTTCACGCCCAGGCCCAGCAACTGACCACCCGACGCGACCAGGCCGGCCAACGGCGCCTGGGGTGGGGTATCCAGCGGCTGGAGCGCCTCCCCTTGCAGGCGCAGCACCTGGCCGGCCTGATTGGCCAGCAGCAGCTCGCTGCCCATTGCAAGCGAAGCGGTGATGGATGCGGGACGCGGATTCGCGATCTGCGCCCATTCGTTGCCGCCGTCGTTGCTGCGCCAGACATTGCCGCGCAGACCGGCCAGCAGCATCTCCTTGCCCGAGACTTCAGCCGTGAACCAGCTGCCCGCATAGGGGCTGGCCAGCGCCTCGAAGGTTTGGCCGTTGTCGCCGGAGCGCAGCAGCAGGCCCTGCTCGCCTGCCAGCAGCACGCTGTCGCCCGCGCGGCGTGCGACATAGATATGCATGCCCTTGGGATTGGGCAGGCGCTCCATCCAGGAGGCCCAGGTCAGGCCGCCGTCTTCGGTGGCAAACGCCAGGCCGAAAGCGCCCACGGCCAGAAAACGCTTGGCATCCCAGACCAGCACGTCGAGAAACGGCTTGTCCGCGCCTTCGGCCAGCAGGCGTTCGGCGTCGCGAATGCGCGCCGCATCGCCGCCGCGCTGCGCGGCCTGCAATGCCAGCTGCGCCAGGCGCTGGCCGTCCAGCCGGCGCGTCCAGGTATCGCCGCCGTCGGCGCTGGTCAACACCGTGCCGCCATGGCCCACGGCCACGCCATGGCGCGCGTCGGCAAAGCGCACGGCCGTCAGCGTGACGCTGGTGGGCAGCGCCACCTGGCGCCATTGGGCACCGCCGTCGTCGGAGACGATCAGC
>JBBKVU010000551.1:0-3861 GCA_037968595.1 Comamonas sp. | reverse complement strand
AGCGCCAGCAGATTGGTCTGGAAGGCAATGCTTTCGATCACGCCAATGATTTCACGCATGCGCGTCGAAGAGCCGCGAATGCGCTCCATGGCTGCGCCGACTTCCTGGATGGCCACGCCGCTGCGGCTGGCCACCTGGGTGCTCTGCTCGCTTTCACCGGCCATGCGCTGCGCGGTCTCGGCGGTCTGGCTTACGGTGCCCGACAGCTCTTCCATTGACGCCGCGGTCTGCTGCAGACTCGTGGCCTGGGATTCGGTGCGGTTGGCGAGATCGGCGCTGCCCTGGGCAATTTCCTGCGAGGTCTGGGCAAAGCTCTGCACATCGTGCAGCAGATCGCCGAGCACGGCGCGCAGATTGATCTGGATCTGCTGCATGCGCCGCAGCAGGTTGCCCATCTCGCCCGCGTAGCGGTTGTCGGGCGCGGTCATCAAATTGCAGCCCGCTAGGTCGGAGGCAAACCGCCCGGCGGCCTCGAGGCCCGATGCGCAGCGCGATTGAAAGCGCCACAGCACCCAGGCCGAACCCAGCGCCAGCACCATCAGTCGCGTGCCCCAGGCCAGCGGCCCGGACCAGCCGAGAACATCGGGCAGCAGCGTCAGCAAGGCCACGATGGCCAGCATCAGCGCCATGCGCGCCGTGAGCCCCAGGTCGTGCCACAGGCTGGCAATGGCACGCCAGCCCAGGTAGCGCACCTCGCCGCCGCGCAGGCGCAGCGTTGCCTGGCCCGCGGCCTCCTCGGCGCGCATGCGCGTATACAGTGCCTCGGCCTCACGCACTTCCGTCGTTCCGGGCTTGCTGCGCACCGACATGTAGCCGTTGGGCTTGCCGTTCTGCATGATGGGCGTGACATTCGCCCGCACCCAGTAGTGGTCGCCGTTCTTGCGGCGGTTCTTGACCAAGCCGGTCCAGGGGTAGCCGTGGGCAATCGTGCGCCACATGTCCTTGAAGGCCGCGGCCGGCATGTCGGGGTGGCGCACCAGGTTGTGCGGCTGGCCCATCAGTTCCTCGTAGGAGTAGCCGCTGACGCGCACGAAGGCGGCATTGCAATGGGTGATTTCGCCCTTGGTATTGGTCGTCGAGACCAACAGCTCACCGTCTGAAAAATCATGGTTGTTTTGGGTGACGGGCAAATTGACGCGCATGCACTGGACTCCTCGGAATGGCTTGTTTTATGTGTTTCCAGGCATGGCCAAGCCGTGCCCGCCCCTCTCCAGGGCCTAACCCACGATCATCGCATAGCGCGCCCGGCTTTCCCTGGCTAGAACAGCGGCGCAGTAAAAGGGTCGGCTTCCGGGCGCGCGCGGCGGACCGCGGCTCTGGGCGGTGTGACCTCCTCGCCCGCCTTGACCAGCGCACCCACGCGCACGCCCAGCAGGCGCAGCCGCTGGGTCAGCGGCACGCGCTTGAGGCATTGGCCGGCCGCACGCCGGATCGCCGCGGCATCGGCGACAGGGAGCTCCAGCGTCATGTCGCGCGTCGCGGTCTTGAAGTCGGCATAGCGCAGCTTGATGCCTATGGTGCGGCCCGAATAGCCCTTGCGCTGCAGGTCGGCCGCGACCTGCTCGCACAGAGCAGTGAACACCGCGGCCAGTTCCTGGCGGTCCTCGCGCGCATGCAGATCGCGCTCGAAGGTGGTCTCGCGGCTCATGCTCACGGGCTCGCTTTCGGTGACCAAGGGCCGCTCGTCCCGGCCCCAGGCGGCTTCGTGCAGCCAGGCGCCATAGGCCTTGCCGAAATGCTGCAGCAGCCAGGCGCGCGGGCGCGCCGCGAGATCGGCAATCGTCTCTATGCCCAGCGCCTGCAACTTGGCTTCGGACTTGGGGCCTATGCCATTGATCTTGCGGCAGGCCAGCGGCCAGATCAGCGCCTGCAGGTCTTCGCTGTGGACAATGGAAATGCCCTGGGGCTTGTTGAATTCGCTGGCCATCTTGGCCAGCAGCTTGTTGGGCGCGACACCGATGGAACAGCTCAGTCCCGTGGCATCGGCAATCGCCGCCTGCATCAGCTTGGCGAGCGAACGCCCGCCCTGGCGCTGGCCGCCGGGCACGTCGGTGAAGTCGATGTAGACCTCGTCCACGCCGCGGTCCTCCATCAGCGGCGCCATCGACAGAACGATCTCCTTGAACCATCGCGAGTAGCGCCGGTACTCGGCGAAATCGACGGGCAGCAGGATGGCCTGGGGACACAGCCGCGCGGCCTTCATCAATCCCATGGCCGAACCTATGCCGAACTGGCGCGCCGCATAGGTGGCGGTGGTGATCACGCCGCGTCCGGTGTAGTCCTTGAGCAGCGGAAACTCCTCGACCGGAATCGCCGACAGCGGCTGGTCGGCATAGCGCTGCAGCAGCGCGTTGTCGGGCGCGCGCCGGCCGCCGCCTATCACCAGCGGCAGCCCCTTGAGCTGCGGGTAGCGCAGCAGTTCGACGGAAGCGTAGAACGCATCCATGTCGAGATGGGCAATGCGGCGCGGCAGCGGCGTTTCGGCAGTCACCCAGGGATTGTGCGGGCAGCGGCGCGGGCGCGCCGGCAGGCCATCAATACTCCAGCGTGACCATGACCAATCCGCAAAGCATCAGCAGCATGCCGATTTTTTCCGGCCAGCTCAGCGGCTCGCGCAGCACGCGGCGCGACACCAGGTAGCTGAACACCACCTCGACCATGCCCAGCGTGCGCACCTGGGCCGCGCCCTGCATCGCATAGGCGCTGAACCAGGCCAGGGACGCAGCCGCGCCCATGCTGCCGGCGACCAGCGAGACACGCCAGGCGCGCCAGACGGGCGCTATGCCGCCCGGATGGCGCCAGGCGACCCAGGCCCCGAGCACCAGCGACTGCAGCGTCTGGGCCACCACCACGCCCCAGGCGCCGTTGATCCAGGGCGAAGACTCGCCCAGCGCCAGCGCTCCACCGCGAAAACCCACCGAAGCAATTGCAAAGCAGGCACCGCAGGCCAGGCCGTAGAGCGCCGAGCGGCTGAACCAGGCCGACATGGACCAGCGCTTGTCGCGCGCCGGCAGCGACAGCGTCAGCACGCCTACGGTGGCAATGAACATCGCCGCCACCGCCAGCGTCGTCGGCACCTCATGCAGGAACACGCTGGCAAACAAGGCCACCTGCAGCACTTCGGTCTTGGACAGCGTCACGGCCACGGCGAAATTGCGCTCCTTCATTGCCAGCAGCAGCATTGCCGTGCCGCCCACCTGGAACAGCGCGCCCAGCGCAATCCAGCCCAGATAGACCAGGCTGAAATGCGGCACGGCGCGCGGCGTCAGCAGATAGAGCAGTCCCAGCCAGAGCAGCGCGAACGGCAGGCCGTAGAGAAAGCGCACCAGCGTCGCGGGCAGGGTCCCGATGGCCTGGGTCAGCGTGCGCTGGGCGGCGTTGCGCGCGGTCTGGGCCAGGGCGGCAAACAGCACCATGGGCACCCAGAGCCAGGTGGTATCAATCAGAAAGGAGGACATACGGCAGGCAAGGAGATGGGGGCGGATCCCCCTGCGCCGAGCATAGCGCCGGGCGCCCGCGCGCGGCAGCGCTTTTGGCGAGGCGCGCCGCAGCGATCAGCGATTGCAGACCGCGGCCGGCGTCACTCCAGCGGGAAAGGACGGGGATAGCTGCCCGGAACCAGGATGGAGCGATCCACTTGGTCGATCTGCGTGCGGCCGCAGAAAGCCATGCTGATGTCGAGTTCGCGCTGGATGATCTCCAGCGCGCGCGTCACGCCGGGCTGGCCGTAGGCCCCGAGGCCGTAGAGAAAGCTGCGCCCGATCAGCGTGCCCTGCGCGCCCAGAGCGCGCGCCTTGAGCACGTCCTGGCCGCTGCGTATGCCGCCGTCCATCCACACTTCGATGTCCTTGCCCACGGCGG
>JBBKVU010000550.1:0-2842 GCA_037968595.1 Comamonas sp. | reverse complement strand
GCCTTGCCGCGCCCACGCCCGAACCCTTGGCGCCGCCTGCAACCGGCCCCTGGCGCGCCCGCGCTGCCGCCTTGCTGAGCCTGGGGCGCACGCTGCGCACCTGAGACTAGGCGCGTTCCACGCCCGCTGCCGCGGGCAATACGAGCTGTACTTCGAATCCGGGTGAGAGATTGGTGAAATGCAGGCTGCCGCTGTGCAGTTGCACGATGGCCTGCACGCTCGACAGCCCCAGGCCGTGACCGGGCTGGCGCTCATGGGCGCGGTAGAAACGGTCGGTGATGTGCGGCAGCAGATCGGCGGGCACGCCGGGGCCATTGTCCTGCAGGCGCAGATCTATCATGTCGCCCTGCTGCTCGGCGGTGATGCGCAGATGGCCGCCCGCTTGCTGGCACGCGTACTTGAGCGCATTTTCGACCAGGTTGGCCAGCGCATTGGCCAGCAGATCGGCATCGCCCAGCGCGCAGGGGTGGCCATGGACCACGACTTCGAGATGGGAGCCGGTTTCCTCGGCAACCGGTGCGTAGAGGTCGGCAATATCGGCCAGCAGGCCCTGCATGTCGACCACGCCGAACTCCTGGCGGCGCATGCCCGATTCCAGCTCGGCAATCTGCAGCAGCTTGTCGAACACCGTGCCCAGGTCCTGCACTTCCTGCTCCAGGTGTTCAAGCAGGCGCTGCTGTTCATTGCCGCCCAGATGGCGCGCGCTGCGCAGCTGCAGCAGCACCCGGGTCAGCGGCGTGCGCAGGTTGTGGGCAATGGTGTTGGAGACATGGCGCACCCCGTCCATCAGCAGCTCGATCTGGTCGAGCATCTTGTTGATGTCGCGCCCCAGCCGCGTGAATTCGTCTTCGTCGTCGGACAGCGGAATGCGCTGGCCCAGATCGCCGTTCGCAACCTGCAGCATGGTGTGGCGTATGCTGGCCGCGCGGTCATCGACCAGGCGGCCGAAGCCTATGCTGCCCGAGATCGCGAGGATCACGACAATCACGGCGGCGGTCAGGCTGGCGCGCATGAAGCGCTGCTCTATGTCCTGCAGCGCATCCATGTCGCTGCCGACGATCAGCACATTGCCGCTGGGCAGCTGGGCCACGGCCACGCGCCCGGTCATGGTGCGGCCGTCGCGCTCCAACGGCAATTCGCGCAGGCCAAAGGTATTGAGGCTGCGCTGCGGCAGGATGCGCGCGTTGCCGATGAGAAAGTTGCCGTCGCTGTCGGTGAGGATGGCGATTTCCGTCTGGCTGTCGACGCCGTCGCTGAGCAGGCGGTTGATTTCCTGTTTCAGCGAGGCTTCGCCGTTGTTGAGCGCATGCTGCTGCAGACGCTGCAGGTCCATGTTGGCTTCGCGGTCCATGCGGTGGCTGAACACGCTGACCATCTGCACATAGAAGATCGTCAGCACCACCACCATGGTCAGCAGCAGCAGGCCGCCGTAGCTCAAGGCCAGGCGAAACGCAATCGAGCTCCAGGGACGCCTGGCCGCGTGCAGCAGGCTCATAGCCCGGGAGTCTGGGTCGAGAGACAGTAGCCCACGCCGCGCACGGTGTGGATCAGCGCCTGCTCGAAGCCCTTGTCGACCTTGTTGCGCAGCCGGCTGATGTGCACGTCAATCACATTGGTCTGCGGATCGAAGCGGTAATCCCAGACCGACTCCAGCAGCATGGTGCGCGTCACGGTCTGGTCGACATGGCGCGCCAAGAACGCCAGCAGGCGGAACTCGCGCGGCTGCAGCATCAGCGTGCGCCCGCCGCGCTCGGCATGGCGGCTGAGCAGATCAAGCCGCAGATCGCCGACTTCAAGCACCGGCGCGGGCGCGGCCGACTGCACGCGGCGCAGCAGGGCCTCGAGCCGCGCCTGCAGCTCGGAAAACGCAAACGGCTTGGTCAGGTAGTCGTCGCAGCCGGCCTTGAGGCAGCGCACGCGCTCGTCGGTGGCCGACAGCGCGCTGAGCACCAGCACCGGCGTGGTGTTGCCCATGCCGCGCAGCGCCTGCAGGATCTTGATGCCGTCGAAGCCGTCGGGCAGCATGCGGTCCAGAACAATCGCATCCCAGTGGCCGGTCACGGCCTGGGTCAGCCCCTGCACTCCGTCGGGGCAGACGCAGACCTCGGCCTGGAGTTCGCGCATGCCTTCGGCCAGGAAGCGGGCATTCTGGGAGTCGTCTTCGATGATGAGAAAGCGCGGCATGGGATGCTGAAGGGCCAAAACCCCGAACTATAAACAGCCGGGCGCGCTGCAGCCCCGGCCCACGACCCCATCGGCCAGAGGCAACTGCCCGCGCGCGGCGTCCAGCGCCCATTCGGCTTGCCAGGCCTGCAGCGTCAGATCGAGGTATTCCTGCTGGTGCGTGGACACCGAGTCCATGGCATCGAGCCATTCCAGGATGGAGCTCTGGCCCAGGCGGTAGGAGTCCTGCGCCATCTGGCGCAGAGGCGCCAGCTGGCTCAGCCCGCGCGACTCGAAGCTCGTTAGCGACTTGCGCAGCAAATTGCGCTGGCGCAGCGCCTGCTGCAACTGCTGGCGGGCCTGCTGCTGCGCCGCGTCTTCCTCGAGCAGCGCCTGGGCATGCTCGAGCCGCGCGCGCTCTATCGCGCCCTGCTTGCGATCGAACAGCGGCAGTTCGATGGAAATGCCCACCTGGTTGTAGCCATACGACTCCTGGCGGCCGCGCACCCGCGTCACGCCGACGGTTGGGCTGGGCAGCGCCTCGCGCGCCTGCTGGCGCGTGAATTGCTCGGCCTGCACCACCTTGGCATGCGCGGCCTGCAGCGGCGCGAGCCGCGGCTGGGCCTGCAGCCACATGGCGTCAAACATCGGCTCCTGCTCCGCCTGCTTGGCGGGCAAC
>JBBKVU010000549.1:0-6051 GCA_037968595.1 Comamonas sp. | reverse complement strand
GCGATTGCTGGAATCAGCGATGTGCCGATGGCGCCCGCAAGCTCAGCAGGCAGGCTCTGCAGCGCCGCCGTGGTCATCACGCCCTGGTCGATCAGCTTCTGCGTCAGCGTTGCCTCGGTCTCGAAGGCCGTGGCCGACTCCACTAGCAAGTCATCGATCAGCTTCTGCGTTGCCGCGCTGACCTTGAACTGCTCTGCAGAGCTGGACGCAACCGACTCCGCCGCGGCTATCTGGCGCTCGAGCTGGCTAACCTGGCTGGATGCCGAGGCCTCCTGTATTGCCGCCGTGGCCGCAAGCTCTGCAGCGATCCTGCCCGACAGGACCGAGTAGTCCTGCTGGCTGACAGCCATCTGCTGCGCAAGCGTCAGATAGTTGCCGGTGACGCCCTGCAGCTCTTGCATCGCACCGGTGTCGCCGGCCCGGGCCTTCGCCAGCAAGTCGCGGCGCTCGCTATCCAGAGCCGCCAGTCGCTCAGCCTCGCCCAGCCCGGATGCCTCGCTGAAGCCCAAAGACTTGGCATAGCTGCCCAATCCCTGCGCCGCGCTCAGCAGCTGCTTTGCCGCATTGACCTGCTCGCGCGCCGCATTGGCCCGCGCCGTCGCTGCTGCTGCCTCCGCCTGGCGCGCCGCCTGCTGACCATTCCAGAGCCCCTGCTCGAGGTTGATGATCTGCTGCAGCGCTGCGACGCGGCCGTCAGTCGTCGTGGCGTTGGCATAGCTGCCCTGCACGACACCCAGCTGCTGCGACAGGCCCGACGTGTTGCCTGTGTACTGCGCGGCCAGGCCCGCCATCGTGCCAAAGTTCGACCAGGCGCCGGACATGGACTGCACCGCCGACTGCGCCAGGTCATCGAAGAACTGTTTCGCGTAGTCGGCAGCCGATGCAAATTCACCAGCCATCGCCAGCAGCTTCACAGCCAGCTCAAGGTCACAGTGCCTCACCCGAAGAAAGACCTGCCGCTGCCAACTGTTCGCAGCATCCTCAAGCAAGCAGGGCTCCGGTAAGGAGCCTTTTAGGAAAGGACCAGAAAATGCTTTATCTGTCTTTCCAGCATGCGGTGATGAAAGAAGCAGGGTCGCGCAAGGGCACTTACCGACGAGTGGACTTTGACTGCCGGCCAATGCCGTACTACGAGGGCTATGTGCGGGGAGTGGAGATGGCCGAAGAGGTCATCGCCTTTTACCGTAAGCACAAGCAATCCGACCTAGAAATCAACTCGGTTATCGCTGCGGCAATTGTTGCGTCGAAGGAGATATTGCCCGACACGACAGTAACTAGGCGAGGTCAAGCGTTCGGTTTTTTGGACGTCATGGCCGCATTGATACGCGTCGGGACAGGAAACATCAACCCGAAATGGATCGAGAACAAGAAGACTCGAGCCCTCGAGAGTCAGAAATACCTGGAGGAGCGCACTCAGCAAGAGAAGGCTGAGTTCGTCGCCCGCATGCGCGCAGCACGCGAAGCAAAAAAGACTCGAGGTGCAGCATGAGCGCCGTTCTCGATAAGGTGGAAGGCTCCCTCACGCTCGCGGTAGAAGGCAGCACCACCAGCACGGCCAGCGTCGCCGGCCCCCATCAGGACATCGACCGCCATGTATCCAGGGTTGCGCGCCAGATTGCGCACTTGATTGAGCCGATCATGACCACTTGGCCCCAGTCGAATAGCTTCCCGGGCTGGTGCCACTTGGTCGCAGCTGATGACCTGCTGCTGCACCTGACCAACGAGGCTGCAGAGTGGGATGAAGAGCGGCCCAAACCTTCGGCGTGCGACCTGATGCTTGAGGTCCTGGACCACCTCACGCAAGCCATAGATGCCATCAACACCAGCGATGCACTTGATGGGCACGACGCGCGGCGAATTCTGACCACTGAGGCGTTGACCAGGGCCAAAGCTGCAAGCTGCTGGTGCATCGATGCGCATGCGCGGGTCGAAAGCGAAACGGCCGAGCAGGTTGCCAGCGGCGCACCACCTGCAGCGCCTGCCGAGCCTCCAGACGCTGCCGATCAGCTGCTTGCGCAGCACGCCACGGTGTTCGGCGGCATCGCCCTGCAAGCGAGCATCCTCCTGCGCCTTGTCGACGGCGCATGCGCATCCACTGATGCCGGCGAACTGATGGGCGCCATGGATGCAATCCGCATCATCGTTGCGTCCATCGGCAGTCTTGCAGACGGCTTCAACGGCGAGGACCAGCGCGGCAATCAATATGGCTGGCACCTCAGCGAAAACATCAGTGGAGACGTGCATGCGTGAGAGCAATCCGATCGTGCAGCCGTCGCAGCTGCTCAAAGCCGAAACCGTGGCCCTCTGGCACGCCGTGAACTGGATGGACACCGTCTTGGTCGAATGGCGCCGCGGCGGGTTCAAAGACGACCAGGACCGTGCCCAGCATGCCGACCAGCGCCAGCGGTTGAAGCTGGCCAAGCATGCCCTCCGCAAAGTGAATCGACTGAGAAAGGAGGGTCACTGATGGCAGCACGTTTTGTTCGAATCCCGAAATTCTGTGAGGACACGGGATACACCAAGCGCGCGGTGGAGACGAAAATCCACCGCCACGTTTGGACAGAGGGCAAGGAATACCGGCGCGCCCCAGATGGTTGCATTTTTATGGATATGGAAGGGTTCGAAAAATGGGTAGCAGGCCACAAGCGGCAGGAGTCCGCCCAAACCGCGACCGCATAGAGGTCCGCTTCATGTGGGAAGGGAAGCAGATCGCCCCGACGCTCAACATGAAGCCCACGGCGTCCAATCTGAAGCACGCCGGCCGCCTCCGGGAGAAGCTGCTGCAGGAGATTGAGCGGGGCACGTTCAAGTTCAAGGACTATTTCCCCGATTACCGTCACGCGGACAAACTACAGCCGCCCAGCGAAGAAGACCAGCGCACGTTTGCGGGCTGGGCCGCCACCTGGGAGCTGTTGGCGGCGCGATCGGTGGAGCATTCCACTCTGGCCATCTACAAGCGCCATCTGAAAGCCTATTGGCTGTCGGCATTCGGGGCATTGCGTCCCGAGCAGATCACGCATCGCATGATTCTGGAGCGGCTGGCCGCGCTGGCGCAGGCGCGCTTTGACGAGGAGACGGGCAAGGTGCATAAGGCCCTGGGCCGCAAGACCCAGAACAACATCCTGATCCCGCTGCGCGGCGTCTTCGACTTGGTGTGTAGGCCTCCAAGCACCCTCACCAATCCCACAGCGGGAATCGACAACCTCAAGACGCAGAAGTCCAAGCCGGACCCATTCAGCCCAGAGGAAGTGGATTACATCCTTGCAACCATCGGTCGGCAGTGGGGCGATGTGTTCCATGACTATTTCGAGTTCAGCATCTTTGCCGGCCTGCGGGCCAGCGAGCAAATCGCCCTGCTCTGGGAGGATGTGGAGCTGCGCACGGGACGGATAGTCGTGCGCCGGTCTCGCGTGATGGGTCAAGACAAGGAACGCACGAAAACCCACGTTGAACGCGAAGTGGAGCTCAACGGCCGAGCGCTGGGCGCACTCCAGCGCCAGCGCGCCAGAACGCAGGCAATGGGCCGCGAGGTGTTCTACAACCCGGCGACGGAGCGCGCGTATGTGGATGAGCAAAAGCAGTTGCAGGTGTGGTCCCGCAGCCTTCGCACATGCCAGGTCCGATACCGGCCGCCGAAGGAATGCCGAGACACCAGCGTCACCCTGGCGCTGATGGCCGGCGCCAATCCGGTCTGGGTGGCAAACCAGCACGGGCACAGCGTGCAGGTGATGATGCGCGACTACGCGAAGTGGATCCCGAACGCGGACAAAGGCTCAAACCTGGCTGCAGTAAACATGTCGCTCGGCGTAGGTTCGCAGCAGGCCAAAAAGGCGATTTAGGTTCAGATTAGGTTCAGCAGCATAAAAGCTGGCGCCACAAAGGAAAAACCCCTAAGTGAATCAATCACTTAGGGGTTTAAGTCCTGGCGGAAACGGAGGGATTCGAACCCTCGATGAGGCTCTACACCCCATACTCCCTTAGCAGGGGAGCACCTTCGGCCACTCGGTCACGTTGCCTATAAAGCTATTCTAACCCGAGTTTTTTACGACTTCGGGGAAAAACGCAAAATTACTCCGATTTGTCCAGACCGAAGGCGGTGTGCAGCGCGCGCACGGCCAGTTCGAGGTACTTTTCGTCGATCACGACCGACGTCTTGATTTCGGAGGTCGAGATCATCTGGATGTTGATGCCCTCTTCGCTCAGCGTGCGGAACATGGTGCTGGCCACGCCGGCGTGGCTGCGCATGCCGATGCCGACGATGCTGACCTTGCAGATGCTCGGGTCGCCGACGGCTTCCGTGGCGCCCAGTTCGGGCACGACCTTGCTTTGCAGCAGGTCCATCGCGCGCTGGTAGTCGCCCTGGCTCACGGTGAAGCTGAAGTCGGCCAGGCCGTCCTTGCTGATGTTCTGCAGGATCACATCGACTTCGATGTTGGCTTCGGCCACGGGGCCCAGGATGCGGTAGGCGATGCCCGGGGTGTCGGGCACGCCGAGCACGGAGATCTTGGCTTCACCGCGGTTGAAAGCGATGCCGGATACGACAGCCTTTTCCATTTTTTCGTCTTCCTCAAAAGTAATCAGCGTGCCCGATTGGGCTTCTTCGGCGAGATCGATGTCCCAGGGCGTGAAGCTCGACAGCACGCGCATCGGCACCTTGTACTTGCCTGCGAACTCGACCGAACGGATTTGCAGCACCTTGCTGCCCAGGCTGGCCATTTCAAGCATCTCTTCGAAGCTCACGGTGGACAGGCGGCGGGCGGCCGGAACCACGCGCGGGTCGGTGGTGTAGACACCATCGACATCGGTGTAGATCAGGCATTCGCTGGCCTTGAGCGCAGCGGCCATGGCCACGGCCGAGGTGTCGGAGCCGCCGCGGCCCAGCGTCGTGATGTTGCCGTTGGGATCAATGCCCTGGAAACCGGTGACGATCACCACCCGGCCGGCGTCGAGATCGGCGCGCACGCGCTGGTCGTCAATCGACTCTATCCGGGCCTTGGTGAAGCTGCTGTCGGTGCGCACCGGCACCTGCCAACCTGCATAGCTGACCGAAGGCAGGCCTTCGGCTTGCAGGGCAATCGCCAGCAGCGCCGACGATGCCTGCTCGCCTGTGGCGGCCAGCATGTCGAGCTCACGGTAGTAGGAGTTTTGCGGCTGCGCGGGAGCGAGCTCGCTGGCCAGGCCAAGCAGACGATTGGTTTCGCCACTCATGGCGCTGGGCACCACGACCATCTGGTGGCCGGCCCGGGCCCACTTGGCCACGCGCTTGGCAACATTGCGGATGCGCTCCGGGGAGCCCATCGACGTGCCGCCGTATTTATGAACGATCAGTGCCATTGGATATCAAGGTGACGAAACTTCGGACATGGCGCGAGGGAGAGGGGCGTTTTGGCGCGCCAGCGGTTTTCGTACAAAAGTAGACCAAAACTCAGGGATTGTACCAACCGAGCAACTCCCCTGTTCTCACCACAAACCCGCGCCCCAACTTGAGGTGGATTTGGTGGCCTCGCGTGGTGCAGGCGGCCACCTGGCGCAGCAGCGCTTCGAGCTGGGCCGCGGCCGGGGTGGTGGCGTGCGCGACGCGCAGCCAGTGGCGCAGAACATTGCCCTGGCGCGCGCTGCTCAAGGCCTGCAAGGCCGCGATGCGCGGCGGGTTGCCCACCACTGCCAGATCGCTCTCGGCGACTTCCTGCAGCAGTTCAGCGGCCTGGGCGCAATGCCGGCTGCTGCGCGCAAAGGTGTCGCGAAACTGCGGAAACGCGGCCTGCAGCTGGGGCAGCAGTTGCGCCCGAATGCGGTTGCGCGTGAAGCGCTGGTCGGCATTGCTCGGGTCTTCGATCCAGTCCTGCTCCTGCGCCACCAGCCAGTCGCGCAGCGCTGCGCCTTCGACCTGCAGCAGCGGGCGCAGCCAGGTCAATCCCAGCCGCTGCCACTGCGCGGGCATGGCCGCCAGGCCGGCAACGCCCGCGCCGCGCGAAAGCGCCAGCAGCAGGGTCTCGACCTGGTCATCGGCATGCTGGGCCAGCGCAATGGCGGCCATGTGGCGGCCCGGCC